>JANPJN010000518.1:0-2822 GCA_031425515.1 Acidobacteriota bacterium
CCCACCGCCTTCGTCGTGCCCGGATTCCCTCCGGCGATGCCCCCCGTCAACGGGCCTCCGATCGGTCTCACGGATCAGGAGATCCTCTCCGTGATCGCGGCCCTCCAGGCGCTGGGCGGCACGCCGACGGTGACGATGAAGACGACGCACCGCTATTACGACGGCACGGCTGCACCGGCCGGAACGCCGCCCCAGGCAGCTCCCGGGAAGGGCGTGCAGCGGAGACCACCCGCTTCGACGCCGGACGTGTTGACGATCGCTGTGCACCAGCGGGTCGTCGCCCACCCGGCGGCAGGCGGAGTTGCACCATGAACATCCCGATCGTCCTCGCCGTGGCCGCGGCGTTCGGGCTCCTGCGCTTCAGCCGGGCCAACCTGCTGACGTGGGCAATCGCCTGGTGGATCGGCATCTACATCCTGCTCCGATTCGGATTCACGGCCCCGATTCCCGCGTCCGTCGTGTCGCTCTACATGGGGATTGTCTCGATCGCCGTCCTGGCGTACGTGTCGTCCAGCCAGGAGCGCCGCGACGAAGTTTCCGGCCCGCTCGTCCGATTCATGACGGACAGGCGCTACACGGCGCTCCTCGGCGCCACGATCGTCGCCATCCCGGCGCTCGCGGCGGCCAACGTCTACGTGAAGATGAACGTCCCGCTCGAGCCGCCCTACTTCCCCCGAACGGTCCATCCGGCATCACCGTCCGAGGTCACGGTGCACGACAAGACCATCGATCTCGACGCCGGCGAGAATCCCTTCAGTGCTCTCCAGACGTCGAACCCGGAGGAGTTCCGCACACATGTGGAGAACGGGCGCCGGATCTACTACCGGAACTGCGTGTTCTGCCATGGCGACACCCTGGCGGGCACCGGCATGTTCGTGCACGGCCTGGACCCGCTCCCGACCAACTTCACCGACCAGGGAGCCATCGCGATGCTGCGCGACACGTTTCTCTTCTGGCGGATTTCCAAGGGAGGCCCGGGACTTCCCGAGGAGGGGGGGCCCTGGGCCACGGCGATGCCCGCGTGGGAGAAGTTTCTGAAGGAAGAGGAGATCTGGGACGTGATCCTGTTTCTCTACGACTTCACGGGCCAGAAGCCTCGCGCCAAAGAGGAGGCCGCGCACCCATGACCTCTCGTCCGATGCGTGCGCGTCCGTCTCGCGCGGCCAGGGGTCTCACCGTCCTGATGATCTCTCTCTGTGGTGCGCTGACGGGACCGGTGCGCGTGGCGACCCAGGACGTCGGGACCGAGGCGCAGCGGCAGTCGGGCAAGACGATCTACCTCAAATACTGTTCGCAGTGCCACAGCGAGAAGGGGGACGGCGAAGGACATGCCGCCCCGCACCTGCGTCCCAGGCCCCGCAACTTCACGACTGGCAAGTTCAAGGTCCGTACGACGCCGAACGGAGCGCTCCCGACCCATCAGGACCTCGTCAACATCATCAGGCGCGGCATGCCCTACACCTCGATGCCCGCCTGGCCGGACTTTTCCGACCAGGAAGTGTCGGATGTGGCCTACTTCCTCACCACCTTCGCTCCCGACTTCTCCAAGCCGGAGAATGCCGCCCAGCCCGTTCCGCTCCCGGGCGCCCCGAAGGCGACGACAGAGTCAGCGGAGCTCGGGAAGAAGCTCTACGAGGAGAGCGGCTGCGTCAAGTGCCACGGCACGCTCGGTCGGGGCGACGGACCGTCGGCGCCCACTCTGAAGGACGACTGGGGCTATCCAATACGCGCCGCGAACCTCACGCAGCCCTGGGCGTTCCGGGGAGGGGGGGGCCGCGAGGACATCTTCAGAACCATGAGCACCGGGCTCAACGGGACGCCGATGCCGTCGTTCCTCGAAGCCCTCACGCCCGAGCAACGATGGGCCATCGCGGACTTCATCGTCTCTCTCTCGCCTGGCAGCGGGCCTGGCTATGCCAACCTCGTCGTCGCCAGACACGTCGGCGAGCGCATCGACCTGGCCCGGGGGGCCGCGAGCTTCGCCTCCGCTCCAGTAGCCCGCTTTCCCATCGTCGGGCAGATCATGGAGCCGGGACGCGCGTTCCATCCGCCGGCCACCAGCGTCACCGTTCAGGCGATTTACGATGCGGAGTCCATCGCGCTCCTCGTTCGATGGCACGACATGAGCGCGGAGAAGACCGGGACGAACGGACTGTCGCTTCCTGTCCCTCCGGAAGAGGAGGAGGAGGCAGCGACGGGCGCAGCCGCGGGCGAGGGTGCCAGCGCCGGGGCGACGGGAAGCGTGTCTGGCGAGGCCCAGGATCCGTTTGCCGAGGCGGAAGCCGCTCCATCCGGCCAGCCCTCCGAGTTCTCCGACGCCGTCGCCATACAGATTCCTTCACAGGTGCCGGCCGGCGCACGCAAGCCCTACTTCCTCTTCGGGGACGCACAGAACCCGGTGGACCTCTGGTTCTTCGATCTGGCCGGTTCCGATCCGCTGCAGTTCACCGGCCGTGGCAGCGGGGACATTGCACCCAACGCCACGGGCGATCTCACCGGGGCTGCGAGCTACGACCAGGGTGAATGGTCGGTGATCTTCAAGCGGCCACTTCGCACAGCGTCCGGCGCCCCGTTCTCGCCCGGAGAGTTCATGCCGGTGGCCCTTTCGGTCTGGGACGGGGTCTCGCGTGAGCGCGGCAACAGGCGGGGTCTCACGGCCTGGTACGCCGTCTACGTCGAGGCCGCCGTGGTGCCGTCGGCGGTCGGCCCGATGGTGAAGACAGCGCTGCTGATTCTCGCACTCGAACTGGCGGTGATCGGATGGGTGCGGCGGCGTTACGCCTCTCGCGACCACGGGACGCTCGGCGGTGATCGCCTTCGCG
>JANPJN010000519.1:0-3416 GCA_031425515.1 Acidobacteriota bacterium
GGAACCCGTCGATGACGAGGTCCTCGACGACGAAGACGCCCGGCGTGATCTTCGCCGACAGCTTCCCGATACGCAGCGGGCGCTCGAGGTACTTCGACGCTTCCCGCTCGGCACGCGCACGCAGCGAGGGCCCGAGATCCACGGAAAAGACGGTGACGAACACGCCGGCGACGACCGCGACGACGAGCGCCAGGAGACCCAGGGCGTAGCGACGCCATGCCGGCCGTCCCGCGGGGGGCGGCGGTTCAGGCGTCTCCGGCGCCGTCTCCGATGTCTGATCTGGATCCATAGCCGGGGTCACTCGATGACGACGAGCACCCGTCCGCTTTCGACCGACATGCCGGGCGTGACCGCGACGTGCGTGACGCGGCCTGCCCGGGCGGCGCGCAGTTCGTTCTCCATCTTCATGGCTTCGACGACAATCACGGACTGGCGCGCGGCGACCAGGTCGCCGGGAGCGGCGAGGATCCGGACGACCCGCCCGGGCATCGGAGCCACGATCCGCTGCTCGCCTGCGCCCGAATCCGTTTCAGCGGGGCCCCGCCTGGTCCGCCGCGCATTCACGCTGACCCCGGCGGTACGCCCCTCCAGCCCCGCGATCAGCTCCCCCGGCAGACCGTTGGGCGCCAGTTGCACCTCGCGGCTGACGCCGTCGAGGAGCAGCGACAGGGCATGCTCTCCGGTGCGCGACGCGTCCACGTCGTGGACGACGCCGTCGAGGGTGACGAGAAAGCGCCCTGGACCCGAACGCTCCACCGACGCACGGCGCATGCGCCCGTTGATCTCGATTTCGAACGTCATCCGCGGAGTGCCTCGCGGCGGGCGGCGTCGGCCCACCGGGACCGCATCGGCCCGCCGTTCTCCGCCTGTGTGCCCGTTGCTCGGAGATAGGCGTCGAGGGCGGCCGCGACGGCTACGATTTCCTCGTCGCGATCCGAGAGCTCGCTGAAGCCCGGAGTGTTGGCGCCGGACGCTGCGCGCTCCGCGAGGACGCGGTCCAGATACGTCGTGTCGTACCGGCCGGCGACGTACTCGGGCTGCCGCATCAGCCAGAGAAAGAACGGAATCGTCGTCCTGATTCCCAGTACATGGTACTCGCGCAGCGCGCGCGACATCCGATCGATCGCCTGCTGGCGGGAAGGCGCCCACGCGATCAGCTTGGCCATGAGCGAGTCGTAGAACGTCGGCACGGTGTAGCCCGCGCTGACGCCGCCGTCGTCGCGGATGCCTGGGCCCGCCGCCGGGCGCAGGCCCCGGATGAGCCCGGGGGACGGCATGAAGCCCCGATCCGGATCCTCGGCATAGATGCGGCACTCGATGGCGTGCCCGAGCGGCGCGAGCATGCGGTCCGCGTCCAGGACCAGCCGTTCGCCGCGCGCGATCCGGATCTGCCACTGAACGAGATCAACGCCGGTCACCATCTCCGTGACCGGATGCTCGACCTGGAGGCGCGTGTTCATCTCGAGAAAGAAAAACTCGCCGGAACCGTCCAGCAGGAACTCGATCGTGCCGGCGCCGGTGTAGCCCACCGCGCGGGCGACGTCCGCCGCCGCCGACGCCATGCGCTGCCGCAGCGCAGGCGACACAGCCAGCGACGGCGACTCCTCCACCACTTTCTGGTGACGCCGCTGGATGGAGCATTCGCGCTCGACAAACGGGATGACCGTTCCGTGGATGTCGCCGAGCAGCTGAATCTCGATGTGCCGCGGATGCTCCAGCCGGCGCTCGAAGTAGACGGCCGAATCGCCAAACGCCGACCCGGCTTCCGACCGCGCCGTCCGGATCGCGCCGGCGAGTGCCGACTCGTCGTCCACCATCCGCATGCCCTTGCCGCCGCCGCCCGCGACAGCCTTTACCAGCAGCGGGTAGCCGACGCCGCGCGCGGCCGCGGCAATCGCGGCGCCGCCGGCGTCCTCGCAAAGGGGGGCCGCGAGGCCGGGCACCACGGCGACCCCGGCGCGGATCGCCGCGGCCCGCGCGGCGGTCTTGCTCCCCATCGTCGCGATCGTCTCCGGAGACGGCCCGATGAACGTCAGCCCCGCGTCGCGACAGGCGCCGGCGAACGCCGCGTTCTCGGCCAGGAAGCCGTAGCCGGGATGCACTGCGTCAGCGCCGGACTGGCGGGCGGCGTCGAGCAGCGCGCCAATTCGCAGGTAACTGGCCGCCGCCTCCGACGGACCGATGTGGATCGCCTGATCGGCATCGCGCACATGACGGGCGTCGCGATCGCAGTCGGAGAACACCGCCACCGACGGGATGCCCATCTCCCGGCAGGCGCGGATGACCCGGACGGCAATCTCGCCGCGGTTGGCAACCAGGACCTTCATGGTTCAGAGCGGGATGTTGCCGTGCTTCTTCGGCGGGTTGCGGTCGCGCTTGGTCCGAAGCCCCGCGAGCGCCGCGATGAGGCGGGGCCGCGTCTGGCGCGGGCGAATCACCTCGTCCACGAATCCGCGCGAGGCCGCCACCAGAGGATTGGCGAACTTCTCCTTGAACTCGGCGATCCGCCGCGCCCGCGCCGCGTCCTGATCGGGCGCCGCGTCGATCTCGCGTTTGTAGAGGATGTTCACCGCCCCCTCGGGCCCCATCACGGCAATCTCGGCGCTCGGCCAGGCGAAATTGACGTCGGTCCGCAGGTGCTTGCTCGACATTACGCAGTAGGCGCCGCCGTAGGCCTTGCGCGTGATGACCGTCAGCTTCGGCACGGTCGCCTCCGCATAGGCGTAGAGCAGCTTCGCGCCGTGGCGGATGATGCCGCCGAACTCCTGCTGCGTGCCCGGCAGGAACCCCGGCACGTCCTCGAACGTGACGAGCGGCACGTTGAACGCATCGCAGAAGCGCACGAACCGCGCGGCCTTCACCGACGCGTCGATGTCGAGCGTGCCGGCGAGGTGCGAGGGCTGGTTCGCGACAATCCCCACCGGACGCCCGCCAAGCCGCGCGAACCCCACGATGATGTTCTTCGCGTAGTGCCGGTGCACCTCCAGAAACGCCCCGTCGTCGAACACCGCGTGGACGAGGTCGTGCATGTCGTAGGGCTGGTTCGGAGACTCGGGGATCAGCCGGTCGAGCGCGTCGTCCTCGCGATCGGACGGATCGGCGGTGTCGAGCCGCGGCGGGTCATCCACGTTGTTGCCCGGCAGGTAGCCGAGCAGCTCGCGGATGAGGCGCAAGCACTCGCGGTCGTCCGGCACGGCGAAGTGCGCCACGCCGCTCGTCGCGTTGTGCGTCATCGCGCCGCCGAGCGCTTCCTTGCTCACCTCTTCGTGCGTGACGGTGCGGAGCACGTCCGGGCCGGTCACGAACATGTAGCTCGTGCCCTCGACCATGATGTTGAAGTCGGTGATCGCGGGTGAGTAGACCGCGCCGCCCGCGCACGGCCCCATGATCGCCGAGATTTGCGGGACGACGCCCGA
>JANPJN010000520.1:0-2351 GCA_031425515.1 Acidobacteriota bacterium
GCGGCCAGCATGCGTCCCTGGCCGGTCGCGCGCACCTGCAGCCGGCTCCGATGGTGCACGAGCGCCGTGGTCGCCTCGAAGTCGTGCACGCCTGCCGCCCACGCCGCGGTGATCTCGCCCGCGCTGTGGCCCAGGACGACATCGGGCACGATGCCCCACGAGCGGAGGAGGCGCACGAGACCGGCCTGCACGGCGAAGCCGCACACCTGCGCGACATCGAGCTCGCGCATCCGGGATGCGCCTTCGTCTGCCGCCAGTTCTCCCAGCACCGACCACCCGGCGAGCGTCTGCACGATCGCGTCGCAACGCTGGACCGTGTCCCGGACGATCGGCTCGTCGCGGATCAGGCCGCGCGCCATGCCCCACCACTGCGGGCCCATGCCGGAGAACACGAACGCCAGGGGCGCCGGCGGCGACGAGGCCGCGCCCGCTGCCACGTTCGCGCGGGCATCGCCCAGCAGAAACGCTTCCAACCCCTCGACCAGCTCGTCGAACGAAGCCCCGACAACCGCCACCCTGTGCGGATGATGTGAACGCCGCAGCACGGATGCGGCGCAGAAGTCATGGAAGACCGCCGAAGGCCCTGATCGCATCACGGCGATGTACTCGCGCGCGAGGGCGCGCAGCGAGTCCGCGCTCCGTGCCGACAGCGTCAGCACCTCCGCACGCACGGGTTCCGGCGGCTCCGCTCCCGATCGTCCCCGGTCGCGGCCGAGCGCCGCCGGCGCCTCCCCCATCAGCACGTGCGCGTTGGCACCGCCGAATCCGAACGAGTTGACGCCCGCCATTCCCGCGCCCTCGACCGCGGGCCAGTCTTCCACTGCGGCCACCACACGGAGCCGCAGGGCGTCCAGGTCGATCCGCGGATTGGGCTGCTCGAAATGCACGGTCGGCACCAGCCGCCGGTGCCGCAGCATCAGGGCGGTCTTGATGAGGCCGGCCATCCCGGATGCGGCCTCCAGGTGGCCGATATTCGTCTTGACCGACCCGATGGCACACACGCCGCCCGGGTGCTGGCCGGCCCCCATCACCGCGCCGATCGCCGAGGCTTCGATCGGATCACCGACAGGTGTGCCGGTGCCGTGCGCCTCGACATACTGCACGTCGGCCGGGTCGAGGCCGGCCCTGCCAAGTGCGCGACGAAGCATCGCTTCGTGCGCCGCGGCACTCGGGACCGTCAGTCCGGACGACCGCCCGTCCTGATTCATCGCGGTCCCGCGGATCACCGCGTACGCGGTATCGCCGTCCGCGATCGCCTGCGAGAGCGGCTTCAGCATGACGACGCCGGCCCCTTCGCTCCGCACGTACCCGTCCGCCCGGGAGTCGAAGGTCCTGCACCGGCCCGTCGGCGACAGCATCGTCGCGCGGCAGAACCCCATCGTCGGTTCCGGCGTGAGCATGATGTGAACGCCGCCGACAATCGCCGTCGTGCACTCGCCGGCCCGGATGCTTTCGCAGGCGAGGTGCAGGGCCGTCAGCGACGAGGAACAGGCTGTGTCCACCGTCAGGCTGGGGCCGCGGAAATCGAAGAAGTACGACAGGCGGTTGGCCGCGATGCTGACGGCCGTTCCGGTGTTGGAGTGATGATCCAGCCGATCGCGATTGACCGGGTACATCTGGATGTCGCCGTAGTCGTGCGTCGAAATCCCGATGAAGACGCCGACACTCGCGCCGGCCGCGCGTTCGGGCGGCACTCCGGCATCCTCGAAAGCCTCCCATGTGGTTTCGAGGAGCAGGCGGTGCTGCGGATCGATATGCAGGGCCTCTCGCGGCGAGATGCCGAAGAAGGCGGGGTCGAACTGATCGATGTTCCGGAGAAATCCTCCCCAGCGCGTGTAGATCCGCCCGCGGGCGGTGGGGTCCGGGTCGAACAGCCGTGCCACGTCGAAGCGATCCGGCGGCAGGTCGCCCACCGCGTCCACGCCGCCGAGAAGCAGCTCCCAGAATGCGGCCGGCGAATCGGCGCCGCCGGGCATGCGGCATCCGATGCCGATGATGGCGAGTGGTTCGGTGGGCGGATGGATCATGGGCCTCAGACTGTGGCGGAGGGTGATGACTGTTCGAGCGCCTGACGCCACGCCGGCAACACGGCCAGTGCCGCCTCGCGTCCGGCCGAGACGAGGGCGTCGATGGCGGCGAAGTCGCTCATGCCGAACCGGTCAACGTCAGGCTGGATGTAGAGGTCGCAGTGCGCGGCCATCAGGGCGGCATCGCGCATGCTGC
Organism: Acidobacteriota bacterium; assembly: GCA_031425515.1. Classification (GTDB taxonomy): domain Bacteria; phylum Acidobacteriota; class Vicinamibacteria; order Vicinamibacterales; family 2-12-FULL-66-21; genus JALZOC01. The sequence continues at coordinate 2,224 of JANPJN010000520.1, forward strand.
CGACCAGTGCCGTGCGAGACAGGATCTCGAGGATGGACGGGTGCGGCGATGCGGCCCCCGTCAGCCGCTCCCAGGCATGCCGCCAGCCCGACATGTGCGCCGGCCACGCGCGATTGGTCGTCAGGTCC
>JANPJN010000521.1:0-3836 GCA_031425515.1 Acidobacteriota bacterium
CGATGAACTACCGGTACACCCATGCGCCCGGGTCGTGGCGGACGTCGCTCTACGAGCGGGGTGTCTCGCGGCTGACGCCTGGGCAGGTGCACTCGGTCCAGCGATGGGGCGCGGCCGACACGCTGCTGATGCTGGCGCGGAGCACATGACACCTCGGGACGATCGCCAGACGTCGCGCTGGCGCCTGCGCCTCCTCGCGGCAATCGGCGTCGTGGCGGCGGCAGCGGCAGCGTGGGCGCTCACCGTCCGCACGCCTGGCGCCTCGTCCATGTCCCTGGTGGACGCCTACCCGGACGTCATCAAACGATCCCCGTATGGCGAGATCGAAGCGTTCTCGGTGTACGACGCCACAGTCGGCGGGGAGAGCCGGCGCGTGGTGTATGCCCGGTCGCCCGCCCGTCTCATCTGGAAGCTGACGCCCCCTCCGGCATCGGAGCTGCGTGCGTGGCTGGCGCTGAGGCCCGAGGCCTTTACTCAGGAAGGGAACGGAGTGGTCTTCCGCATCGGGGTTTCGGACGGTCGGACGTACCACGAAGGCGTCACCCGTCACGTCAATCCGTTCGTCGTCGCCGACGACCGCCGCTGGATCTCCGTGGCGATGGATCTGCGCCCCTTCGCCGGCAGGCCGGTGGACATCATCTTCAACACCGATCCCAGTCCCCATGGGGTGCCAGCCGACGGCAGGAACGATCTGGCGCTGTGGGGCGAGCCGGTCGTGACACCGGTGCGCTGACCATGCGCGCAGTCACTGTCTTCGGGAGCACGGCCCGGGCGAAGGCGCTCGGCGTGCTGGCGGCCGTCGCGGTGCTGGCGCCGATGGTCTGGGCGCTGTCCGCGCGAGTCCCGAATCTCGTCGAGACGCCGTTGACGCCGGATGCCGCGGGCCGCATCGCCGTGCCGATCGAGCTCAGTTACATGAGTTACCCGGGGTCGGCCGGCGCGCACGTGGCCAGAATCCACCTGTCGCTGCGCAATCTCGAACAGCTGGTGCACCGGCGCTCGGTCGAGATTCTCGTTGCCAACTACCAGACCACTCCGCTGCTCGACTCCGCCGAGCTGTCGGTCGCGGGATCCGAATGCCGTTTCAGAACGATCGCCCGGAGCGAGTGGCCGAACAACGCGACGCTGGCGTTCGTACGGCAGCGCGGGTGCGATCCTCTGCAGGGTACGCCCACCGGTCAGCTCGAGCTCGAGGTCCGGTTTACCGGGCCGGGCCGGGTCGGCGTGTGGACGTACCGACCGAAGGCAGAGCCGTCCGATGCCGACGTCATCTACCTTCGCGACCCGTCGTGGTCGGACCTCGGGCTGCAGGTCGAACTGCGCGGCACCTATGTGGATCGCGCCGGACGCTCTCCCTACCGCCGCGCGGATCTGCTGGCGTACATGTGGAGCGGGTCCACGAACAGTCTCTGGATCTGGCTGGCCGTGGCGGCAGGGACTGCGCTGCTCGTGCTCGGAGGCCTCGCCGTACCGTGGGGATCACACACCGGGCCTGGCGACCGGCGCCTGCTCAAAGCGGTGTGGGCCGGGTGGCTCTGCACCGCGGGACTGTCGGTGCTCTACGCCGTCGTCGTCCCCCCCTTCCAGGCGCCGGACGAGCCGAGCCACTTTCTCGGGTACGCGAATGCCGCCGGCAATCCGGCGGTGTTCGACGCTGCCGCGCGGTGGAGCTGGGCGACGCACTTCGAGCGGCTGCGCGGCCATCCCGAGGAGCGCTTCCGTCCACCCGACGTGGGCCAGCCGCACCTGGTGAGCTGGCAGCTCGTGTCCCCCGTCAGCGGCGCGCGCAGCAGCGTCAGCGTGCCGCTGTGGCGCTGGATCGGGGGTCCGCTGAGGCACCTGTCGGCGCCGCGACAGCTCATCATCCTGCGCCTCATCAACGCGTTCGTCTTCAGTCTGGCGATTGCGGCGTGCGTCGCACTCATCGGCATGTTGACGACCGCGAAGCGTCCGGAAGCCGCCATTGCGCTCCTGCTGCTCGTGCCGACACTCCCGTTCTTCGCAACGTATGTGTCCAATCACGCGCCCGGCGTGGTGGCCTACGCGCTTGTCGCCACCGGGTGCCTCATCCTCTTTCTCGACGGCCCCCGCGCGCATATCGGGGGCGTCCCGCTGGGCCTCGGCCTCGCGCTGGCGATCGCCTCGACCCGCAGCGCGCTGCCGATGGTGGTCATGGGAGCGATCGTCGCGGCCACACACGCGCTGCTGGGCAGCAGAGAGAAACGGCTGGCATCGGCGGTCATCTTCTGGGGCGGGCTCGGCGCCGGAGCTCTCGCCCTGTGGGAATGGCATACGGACTCGTACGCGAGCGGGCTGCTGTCGGATATTGGCCGCACCGCGCCTCGCATCGGCTGGATCGCGGCGTTCATGGCGTCACATCCGGAGCTCACCGCAGCGGCCGGCGTGACCGGCGTCGTCTGCCTCGCATGGATGGCGGCAACGGCGCGGCGGGGGATGGGCGTGGCAGGCCGCGCGCTCGTCATGCGGGCGGCGGGACCGGTGTGCGTGTCGGGCATGCTCGCGGTCGCCGCCTGCCTGGTCGCGTCCATCTTCGTGCGGCTCCCTCATCTCGAGCCGGCGGCCGGCGCGTCGCCGGCGCTGGTGACGACCTACGCGATGCAGGCGCTCGCAGCCGCCGCCACCCCCTTCCGGTTCAGGGACCCGGACTTTCTGATGTCCACCACGTTCTGGGGGGCTTTTGGCTGGGTCGATACGATTCTGCCGAACGGTGTCCTCCTGATGCGGTCGCTCTCGACGGCCGCGGCGAGGATCGGGATGCTGCGCGGGCTATGGGTCGCACGGGATGCCAGAAGACTCTGCTGGCTGGCGGCGCTGACGGCGGGATTCTTCGCAACCGTCGGGGTGTATGCGGTCGCGGTGTTCTGGAGCGCGCCGGATCTCCACGGGCGCTATCTGATCGGGATGTACCTCATCGCGCTGCTGATTGCATGGAGTCCTGCGCTGCGGGCCGATGGTGGAGTGCCGACCTCACGCGCCGCCGCGGACTGGATCGCGGCGACGGCCTGGCTGGTCCTGATCGTGGGGCACGCCGCGGGACTGCTGACGATCGTGACGCGCTACTTCTGACCACGCGCGACCGCCTGCCCTCTTAGAGCACGAAACCTGCCTTGCGCGCATCGTCGTGGAACATGCGGACCGTCTCGAGCGAGAAGTCGTCGAGGTCCTTCCCCATGCCGTCGATCTTGTTGAGGATGTCCCCCGTCACGGTGATGATGTGGCAGCCGATGGCGTCTGCCTGGACGATGTTGAGAAGCTCGCGGGGGCTGGCCCAAATCAGTTCGGCGTCCGGTGCGTCGCGCATGATGTCGAGCGCGTCGATCATGAGCGGCAGCGGGTCGCGGCCTGTGTCGGCGATGCGTCCGGCGAAGACCGAGATGTTCGAGGGCGCCCCGCCGCGCACCGCGGCCGTCACGTCGCGGACCTGATCGAGCGTCATGATTGCGGTGACGTTGACCTTCACGCCGTCGTGCGACAGCCGGCGGATCAGATCGCAGGCGGATTCGCGACGGGTATTCGTGACCGGCACCTTGACGTAGACGTGCGGCCCCCACGTCGCAATCTCCAGCGCCTGGCGCTCCATATCGTCGAACTCGTCCGAGAAGACCTCGAAGGAGATCGGACGATCAGGGATGGCCGCCAGCACGTCGTGCGCGAAACCCCGATAGTCCCGGATGCCCACCTTGTTCATCAGGGTCGGGTTCGTCGTGAAGCCGCGGATGTGCGGAAGCCGGTAGAGCGCGAGCATGCCGGGGAGGGCGGCGCCATCGGCGAAGATCTTCACGTGGAGGTCGGCGATCGTGGGCATGGGAGACGGT
>JANPJN010000522.1:0-1538 GCA_031425515.1 Acidobacteriota bacterium
CAGCGTGCGCGACATCCTCAACTTCATCGGCACGGCCACCGGCATCAACGTGACGTACGACCAGGCGTACGCCGACAAGGCCTACACCGTCCGCCTGGAGGATGTGACGCTCGAGCAGGCGCTGCAGCAGATCACGGCCGCGAATCAGCTGTTCTACAAGGTCCTGAACGCGAAGACCATCATCGTCATTCCCGACACCCAGCAGAAGCACGCGCAGTACGACGACCTGGTCGTCAAGGTGTTCTATGTGTCGCACGCCGACGTGACGGAGCTGGCGCAGGTGCTCAACACCATCATGCGCATTCCCTCGATGCCGATGCAGCCGACCGTGCTGCCGACGAAGTCGGCGAACACGATCACCGTGCGTGCGACCTCGCCCGTGATGGAGGTCATCGAACGGATCATCCGGGCGAACGACAAGCCGCGCGCGGAAGTGGTGATCGACGTGCAGATCCTCGAGGTCAACAAGGCGCGCACGAAGAACCTCGGGCTGAACCTGAACAGCTATTCGCTCGGGCTCACGCTCTCGCCCGAGGTCGCGCCGCCCAATACCTCCGCGACCAATCCACCGGCAAGCCCGCCAGCATTCAACCTGAACACGATCTCGCAGGGCATCAGCACCGCGGATTTCTATCTCAGCATCCCGACGGCGATTGTCAATTTCCTCGCGTCCGACTCGCACACCAAGGTCGTCGCCAAGCCGCAGTTGCGCGGTGCGGAGGGGACGAAGCTGACGATGAACCTGGGCGACGAGATCCCAATCCTCTCGACCGTCTTCGGGGCCGCCGCGGCGGGTGGGTTCGCGAGCGTGCCGCAGTCGTCGTTCAACTACCGGACGGTCGGCATCATCCTGGAGATGACGCCGAGGGTGACCTACGACGGCGAGATCGTGCTGGACGGCTTCTCCGTCGAGAGCAGCGCGCTCGGCGCGACGATCAGCGTCGCCGGTCAGGATGTGCCGTCGTTCAGCTCGCGGAAGGTGACGACGAGGCTGCGGCTGCGGGAAGGGGAGTCCACTCTGCTCGCGGGGCTCCTGAAGGATGAGCAGCGCAAGATTCTGACCGGCTTTCCCGGGCTGATGCAGACGCCGGTGCTGCGCTCGTTGTTCGGCCAGACCAACGATCAGGTGCAGCAGTCGGACATCGTCATGCTGCTCACCCCGCATATCGTCCGCACGCACGAGCTGTCGGTGCAGGATCTGTCGGCGATCTACATCGGCACCCAGGGGAACGTCGGCCTAGGCGGACCGCCGCCGCTCATCGCGCAGCAGCCCGGGGACGCCGGCGCCGGGGCGGCGCGCGCTGTGACGGGCGGCACGCCTGGCACGGTGCTCACCGGACCTGGAGTTGGCGGCACCAGCACCAATTCGGCACCCGGCGTCGCAGCGCCGGCTGGTGCGGCGGGCGGTGTCGGCGGCACCGGCTTCGTGCCTCCGGTGTCTGGCGGTGCCGTGGCGATTGTGCCGGGGCCGTCGCCGACGCCCGCGCCCGCGGCTCCGCCGCTGACCGCGCCACCGGCCACTGCTCCGGCAGCGCCTC
>JANPJN010000523.1:0-4952 GCA_031425515.1 Acidobacteriota bacterium
GCGGGGAGGCCGGGCTCGCCGCAGTCGCCCATGCCGTCTTCGAGGAGGCCGACGCGTCGCGCCGTCAGCCACTCCACGGACGCCGACTCCTGGTTCCTGGGCGTGCAGTCGAGCACGCGCGCCGGCTCGGGCAGACCGAGCACCCATCGATGGGCGGCTGTCGGGAGAACATCGCGCCACAGCGTCCACGGCGCCACGGCATACTCGGCGGCGGTGAGAAGCACCAGCGCCACGCAGGCCGCTCTGGCCGTTCGCGTACCCGTCCGCCACAGCGAATCGGCTCCGACGCCGGCGAGCAGCACGGCCATCAGCTGCACCGCCACACCGAAGCGGGCGTAGGAACGGAACATCGGCGCGAGTCCGAACAGAAGCGCCGATGGACGCACCGTCTGGATTCCGAAGACGGATCGCTCAGGCGACAGCGAGCAGACGAGCGCCGCGGCCCCCACGACGGCGAGAATCGGGACCCATTCGACAGACGGGAGGCGGGGGTCGCGGGCCACGCGGCGCGACACGGCAATCGCGCCCAGCACCACGATCCCGAGACCAAGGCTCACCTGCTGTTCGACCAGCCCCTCGCGGACGCCCGCGTCGAGCCAGAGCATGTGGGCGGCCGATCCTCCGACGGGGCTCGCCACAGGCGGCACCAGGTAGCTCCACCATCGCGCGCTGTAGAGGAACAGGTCGCTGCGCGGGAAGGCCACGGCCGCCGATTCTCCCGCGGCCTGCCCGGCATACGTCACGCCCGCCGCCGCCATCAGGAGGAGCGTGGCCGCGACGGCGCCGGCACTGAGACTCGGGTACCACCCCGATCGTCGATTGACGAACCAGTAGGCACCGAGCGCCGCCGGGGTCAGGACGGCTGCCACGAATCCGAGGTAGAGGCTCGACAGACCCACCGCAAGCGTCGCGACCGCCAGCGCGCCCAGTCTCGTCGGAGAGGCCTCATCCAGACTCCGCCACAGCGCGAGGAGGTAGAGCGGCAGCCACTGCGTCTGCGCGATGTGCACGTGATAGGCGGCGTGCGCGAGATGGAACGGGGAGAACGCATACGCCAGCGCCACGAACGCCGACGCGGCGCGCGACAGCGTCAGGTATCGGCCGAGCAGGTACGCCGCGGCCGCGGAGAGGGGAAAGCTGAGGAGCACAATCCAGTTGTAGCCGGCGACCGGTCCCCACGCGCGTACGAGCAAGGCGCCGGGAACGTCGGTCACGGGCTGCAGGCGCGCCGCGGAGAGAGCAGGCCGCTCGAACTGGGCCATCACCGTGAACGGGTCGTGATGGCGTCCGACTATGGGGTTGCCGAAGAGGCGTTCGGAGGGATGCCGCAGGACCGGCGCTGCCACCATCAGGGTGATGAGAACCGCCAGTCCGGTGATCGCCGCGAGCTCAGCGCCCTGGCTTCGCATGCCTGGTCACCGCCGCGAAGATCAGGACGGGGCCGGCGATCGCCCATCCACGAACCACGCGCACGTCGAGGAGGAGCCCGGCCGCGTCCGACAGGGCGTGCAGCGTAAGCCAGCCGCCGGCCTGAAGAGCGGCGAGCGTCGCGATCCCGGCGGCGAAGCGCACAGGGGGCACCGCCACGAAGCACGCCGTCCACAGGGCGAGGTAGATCCCCCACTGAAACGGAGGCAGCAGCGCGAGCGCTCCCTGGGGATCGGAGAGGGCGGCCCGACCGGTGCCGGCCCCGGCGAGCGCCGCGCCTAGCGCCCAGGTCAGACACACGCCGGCGGCGACTCCGGCCCCGGCCCAGCCCACGGCGCGCGCACGGCCGTGGCGCCACGCGGCGGCGGCCAGTACGACGGCACCACCGAACAGAATCTGGTAGAAGGCGTGCACGAGAAAGACGGGTGACGCCACGAGAGCCGGTGGCAGGGCGACGAGCAGCAGGCGGGCGATGGCGAGCGCGAGGAAGATCGGAATCGCCGCGAGCGCCCAGAGCGCGCGTCTGGGCCAGCCGGAGACGCCGGCGCACACGGCCGCGAGATAGATCGGAATGACCGGCGTGGACAGGCACTCCTGCGTCACGACGAATCCTCCACGCGGCGTCCAGAGCACGTTGGCGGCAGCGTGGGCCTGCACGCCGGCACTCGAGAGAATGGTCGCGGCGGTTCCCGCGATGAGCGTGGCGATCGCCAGCACCGATGCGCTGCCGGCAACGAGAGGGGTGACCGCGGTAAAGACCAGGAGCAGCCCGACCGCCCAGATCGCGAAACGGCGGGTCGGGCGTGGTGGGGGGCCGGCCGCGTCTCGCACGCGCGTCGGCAGCGTCTGCGAGCGGTCGGCGAGCTGCATCCATCCCATCACATACGCGGCGATGGCGAGCGTGAGCACCGCGGGCCAGAGATAGAGGTGGAGTGCGTTGAACCACGGCGCGGACGCCGCCGCGCGCCCCAGTGAACCGATTCGCAGGGTGTTCAGCAGCAGGAGCAGGACTACCGCTCCGCCCGCGCCTGCCGCGCGCGTGCGCCAGCGAACCGGATAGGCGAGCACGACGCCGAGGCACAGGGCGAGCGCGTCAGCGCCGCTGCAGGCGAGGGTGACGACGACCGGCAGGGCGGGGGCGCCGAGGAGCGCGACCGCCAATCCGGCCTGGGCGTTGGTGAGCGGAAGGACGAGGTGCGCCTCGACCCATGGAAGGCGCAGGAAAGCGAAGAGGCCGAGGCTGGCCGCGACCGCCCCCAGCGCGAACCTAGCGGCGCGTGGCGTGGGGGTGACCGTCCGCACGGAGAATCTCCTGCACCGACACGCCGGACGCGCCAAAGGACCGACGCAGAGAGGCGATCGCCGCCAGGCTCTTCAGCCTCGGCGAACAGGAGAAGATGTCGACGTTCACGGTGCCGGTTTCCGGCCACGTGTGCAGCACGGCGTGCGACTCGGCCAGGATCAGCACGCACGTCAGCCCCGCGCCCGGAAAATTGTGATGGAGCGCCTTCACGACCGTGGCGCCGGCGCGCTCGAGCGCCTGGACGAAAACGGACGAGACCCGCTCGGGCGGCAGCGCGGCGATCTCCGTGCAGCCTTCCAGATCGACCGAGTACAGGACGGGATGTTCGGGCTGGGGCATTCGGCTCGCGTACGGTACCGCACCCGGCCACGGCTCACTGTGCAATATTGCACAGTATCCGCCCAGGGGGGCGGGTACAGTCCGCTGGTGCCCGGATACCTGAGGGAGATCTGCAGATGACGCGCAACAGGCTGACCACGGCGGTAATCGGCGGACTCGCCGCCCTGATCCTGGGAGGCGTGTCGGCGTCGGCCCAGACCGCGCCGCCCCTCGGTGCCGCGCAGGGGTTCGCGGTGCTTGGCGGATCCACGGTGACCAACACGGGGTCCACGATTGTGACGGGGGATCTGGGGGTCAGTCCGGGCAGCGCCGTCACCGGGTTTCCCCCGGGCCTGCTGGTCGCCGGGACCATCCACACCGCGGACGCTGCGGCGCTCGCAGCGCAGACCTCGGTAACTGCCGCCTACACCAACCTGCAGAGCCAGGCGTGTACCCAGGACCTGACGGGTCAGGATCTCGGCGGGCTGACGCTGACGCCCGGTGTCTACTGCTTCTCGACCTCCGCGCAGCTCACCGGGACGCTCACGCTGAACGCACAGGGCAACGGCAGCGCGGTCTTCATCTTCAAGACCGGCAGCACGCTCACCACCGCAAGCGGATCCTCGGTCGCCCTCATCAACGGCGGGTCGCTTTGCAACATCTTCTGGCAGGTTGGCAGTTCCGCGACGCTCGGTACGACGACATCGTTTGCCGGGAACATTCTGGCGCTCACGAGCATCACGCTGACGACCGGGGCCAGCGTCACAGGCCGCACCCTGGCGCGCAACGGCGCCGTCACGCTCGACACGAGCATTGTCACGGCTGTCTGCAGCGCCGGCGTGCCGCCTGCGGTCTGCCCGGCGATCACGATCGCCCCGGCGACCCTGCCGACCGGCACGCTGACGGTGGCCTACAGTCAGATGCTCACCGCCACGGGCGGTACGGCCCCCTACACCTTCAGCGTCACGGGCGGATCCGTGCCGGCCGGACTGACGCTCACACCTGCGGGCCTCCTGGCCGGCACGCCCACGGCTGCGGCGACCTCGAACTTCGTCGTCCGGGCCACCGACACCAACGGCTGCTTCGTCTCGGCACCGTTCACGACGACCATTGCGACGGCCGTGCCGACGCTGCCGGCGGTCTTCGCCCTCGGGCTGACACTGGCGCTGATCGGGGCCGGCTGGATGCGGCTGCGCCAACGGTCGGGCAATCTGTAGGACCGGCGCTCACGGCTCGCGCGCAGTCGTGCACGCTGCACGCGCGACCAGAGCCAAGCCCATCCGCAGCCGGCGGGATGAGTCGCCAGAACATCTCGACCGGGGCATAATCGGGCATGCACATCACGGGACTCGTTCTGGCGGTGCTCCTGGCCTCCACTCCTGCCGGCCAGGAGCCGCGGCGCTCCACGACCGCACGCACCAGCGGCCCGGCCACGCTTGCCGTGCGTGTGACTGATCCGGCCGGCACACCGATAGGTGGAGTGAAGGTCACGCTGGAGGGGCCGACGCACCGCGACGTCCGTACGGAGCAGGGCCGCATCGCGCTCGAGAACCTGCCGTCGGGCACCTACCGCATGCGTTTCGAGCGGGACGGGTTCGTGACGCTGGAGCGGGAGGTCGTGGCCCGCGGCGGCGCGCCTATCGATGTGAAGGTGACGCTGACTCCGGCGCCCGAGCCGCCGGCCCCTCCCCCGCCTCCGGCCGCGCCGGCGCCGCCAACCGCCGGCCCGAGCGACGCCGCACCGGTGCTCCTCGACCTCCCGGCCTTCATCGAAAAAAACTACATCGGCCGCGAGCCGCGGAAGGTGTCCGCGCTCGGATGCACCGACGAGGGGATGGCGACGCTCATCCAGCTACGCGATCCGCTCGCGGAGCACGCGCACGCCGACAGCGACGAATATCTG
>JANPJN010000524.1:0-2534 GCA_031425515.1 Acidobacteriota bacterium
CGTGTTCGCGAAAGAGTTCCGCGGACTGTTGAAAGATGCCGCGGGGGTGGAGGTCGTCGTGGCCCCGCCTTTCACTGCGCTGCACGCGGTTGCCGAAGCTGTGCGCAACAGCCCGATTGGCATTGCCGGGCAGGACCTCTACTGGGAGCGCGACGGGGCGTTCACGGGAGCCACCAGCGCCGCGATGCTGAAGGAGGCGGGGGCCGAATACGTCATCATCGGCCACTCCGAGCGGCGCCGGTTATTTGGCGATACCGACGACGTCGTCAACAAGAAGCTGGTGGCTGCGCTTGGTGCCGGACTGACTCCAATCGTCTGTATCGGGGAAACGCTGGAGGAGCGGGAGCGGGAAGAAACCGCGCAGGTCCTCGACCGGCAGCTCAAGGGGGGGCTCGACGGCATCAGCGGGGATCAGATTGCGACGCTCGTTCTCGCCTACGAGCCCGTCTGGGCCATCGGGACCGGCCGGAATGCCACGCCGATGCAGGCGGCCGAGGCACATGAACACATCCGAACGAGGATTCGTCAGTGGTTCGGCGCCGACGCGGCCGATCACTGTCACGTGCTTTACGGCGGGAGCGTGAAGCCGGACAATATCCACGAGCTCGTGCTGCTGCCGGATGTGGACGGGGCGCTCGTGGGCGGGGCGAGTCTCGACGTCAAGGCGTTCTACGACATAGTGGCGCGGAGCCGCCAGAGCGCGGTATAAGGCCTCGAACGGTCACCTGAAGAGGGGAGCCGCGCCGCGCCGCGAGCGGTTTACCCGCGCCTCGGCCAGTCGCGATCTCCCCTCTCTGGCACTACTTTTTGGGCGCGGGCTTCGCACCGACGGCGGCCGGCGGCGCCCAGAAGGCGTCCGCATCCGATCACTCCTTCGAGAGGTGGCTCATCCCCGGCCGGAGCCGAAAGTGCATCGTCTGCGTCATCTCGATCCCGTTCTGGGACGCCTCGTTCAAGCGCCTGCGGCCGCTTTCGCCGATCGCGTCGCGGTAACCCGCCGCGGCATGCATCGGACCAGACGCGTCGATCTCCGCCAGCGACTTGTGCGCATACAGGAAGAGGAAGGTCGTATCGGGCATGCCGCTCTCGACCTCGTACACAGCCCAGTGTTCATCCATAGCCGCCTTCTTGTGGGCATCGACGACCATCCGCCATCCCTCGAGGAAGTTCTCGACGTGCCCGGCCTTGACGCGCATGATGTTTACAGTCATGTAACGCATGCTTGGAAGATTGACGACCGGCTGGTAGCTCACCCCGGGACGGTATCTGGCGAGGATGGTGGACGAGCGTGTCAGTAAGTCGCCATCCACGGCAGCCACGCGATCGCGCTCCGCGAGCAGCGCAGGGTTCCCCTCGGTGCTGGCCTCGCTCTTCTCGAGTGCGGCGAATGACTCGTGGCGCGTCAGGAACCACGCTTCGTTCGGCCCGCTTACCGTCGTCATGCCCAACCACTGCACGGGCGACTGGGCCTTTGCGTAGGCTCCGGACCACGCGGCCTCGTTGGCGGCGTGCGCCGCACCTTTTCCGGGACGAACTTCTTCTCGCTCGATTTGTAGGAGAGGAGGAGGGGTGCCCTGGGCGGTGGCTGAAGAAGTCTGCGCGGTGGCAGGCACCGGGGTCTGTGCCCCTGCGGGGAGCACGAGCACCGCCGAACAACACACAAGGATGCACGGCCGGAGAACCGTTTTCAACATGATCGTTGACCTGTCTTCGCCTTCCCACCAAGGCCACAGCGAGCTGGGGAATCCAGCGGGCGGTGCCTCGGCTGAACGCGGGTAGATGTGGCAGCGCAGGGAGTCTACCACCTCGACGATACAGGCGCGTCGGGTTGCAAGGGGCGTGAACGACAGCCGCCGCTTCGAGGCGGATTTTCCACCGGGATCGCCGCCTCGGCTCGAGGCGTGACTTGACGGGGGTTCCGCGCTAGAATTGTGCGTTATGCTCTACTACCTGCTCGCCTTCTTCTACGTGCTCGCGTGCTTTCTCCTGCTCCTGGTCGTGCTGCTCCAGCAGGGCAAGGGGGGGGACATGGCCAGCGCGTTCGGGGGCGGCGGCAGCCAGACGGCGTTTGGCGCGCGGGCGGGCGCGACGGTGCTGACGAAGGCGACGGCGGTGCTTGGCGCGCTGTTCATGCTGGGTGCGATTGGCCTCGGCGTCATGGGCCAGCGCGGTCCGGGCTCCCTGATGCGTGGACTCGGCGGTCCTGCCCCAGTCACGGCTCCAGCCACAACCCCGGCACCGGCGCCCGCGAGTCAGACCCCAGCGGCGCAGCCCCCCGCGGGCCAGCCGGCTCAGCCCCCGGCGGCGGCACCGGAGCAGCCGAAGCCGTAGGAACGTTCGACCCTCTGCGAAAGTGGCGGAATTGGCAGACGCACCAGCTTGAGGGGCTGGCGCCCGCAAGGGCGTGGGGGTTCGAGTCCCCCCTTTCGCACCAATATTGAATCGGCGGGGACCCCTGCGCCCCGCCTGGCGACCTCCACTTCGCTCGCACGTTGCTGCTCGCGCCGTTCCGGTCGCGACTGAATCGGCGGGGA
>JANPJN010000525.1:0-2939 GCA_031425515.1 Acidobacteriota bacterium
GGTGGCGCTCACGATGTCGATCAGCGTCCCGCTGTTGAAGTCGTTCGCCACGGTCGTGTAGTAGAGCTCGACGGTCCCGGCGGACTCGCTGTAGGTCCAGCGGATCGTGTACGTCGTTTTCGCCTGCTCGAGGGCGGCGAGCTTGACGCGCTTGATGAAGAACGGCGTGGCGGGCGTGAACTCATGGGGATCGAAGCGGAAAATCTCGATGCCGCCGCCGGGCCCGTTCGCCCAGTTCGTCCCGCCGGTTCCGGTGCCCTGCTCGACGAAGAGCGTCTTCATGTCGAGCGTGACCTTATCCAAGACGTTGGCGCCGGTGCGGCTGTTGAAGATGATGTCGTCGCTGACGCTGCCGGGGCTGGTGTCGCCCTTCTGCCGCCACACCACTCGCGCCACCGAGCCGCAGTTCACGTCACGAGCCTTCGACGGCATCCCGAACTCGACGGTGAGGATCCGGTAGCGGTCCGGGTCGATCTGCTTCGTCCGTCCGCGCTTGTTGTTCTCGAGTACCTCGACAATCGGATCGCCGACCGTGCCTGAGGTTGCCGGGCACGGCGCGGTCCCCGGCGCGCTCGTGCCATAGAACACCCGCTGGTTCGGCAGCGCCGTGCCGTCCGGCGCCTCGAGCTGGAGCGTCGTGATCTGCGGGCTGTTCACACCCGCGAGAAAGTCCACGTCCGCCACCGAGTTGAAGTCCCACGCATTCCCGAGCTGCGTCGTCGCGAAGTCGTCGTCGCTGCCCTCCTCCGACGGAGAGGTGAAGGTGAGCGTGGGCGCCGCATTGACGATCCACGTGCCGGCGGCGTACTTCGCCGTGGCGGGGGCCGGGGCCGCGCCCGACGTCACCGCAAACACCTTATATGTCCCGCCCGGCATCGCGCCGGCGTAGTAGTTGTACGTGCCTGCCACGACGGGGCACCCGGGGGACGCCTGATTGGGATTGGCCGCGAGCGCAATGGGCCCCAGGTTGGACGCGGGGCTGGTGTCGGTATCGAGATAGATGTCGACCGCCCCGCCGCCTGTCCACGTGATGGCCCGGCAGAGCGACGCATTGACATTGACGAGCCGCGCCCAGTCGATCTGCACCGCATCGCCGGTCCGCCCTTCGGCCGGATCCAGACGGAGCGCACGCCGGGTTCCCGTCCAGCTCGCCGACGCGCCGAGATCGATCAGATACGTACGAAATCCGGGAGTCGTCGAGGGGCTGGCCACGAGCAGCGCCGAGGAGTTGTAGATGGTGTTCTGCCACGCGTAGACAAACGTCTGCGCCGCGGTCGGCACGCTCATCCTCACGGCCAGAAGCCTGTACGTCGTGGCGTCGATCGGATGGTTGGTGCCGATCCGGCCGACCGGAGCCGCATTGGGATTCCCGGTGCCCAGCAGCCACACATTGGCATCGCTGCGCGTCGTGGTGCCCGAGAACATCCCTGACGCGAACGAGATGTTCGTGAAGCCAGACAACGGCTGATCGTCAGACCCCAGCAGCGGACCCAGATCGGTCCGCTGATTCATGTCCCACGGGTCCTGAAAGGCGCGCGTCGCAAAGTCGTCTGCCGCCCTCACGGACGCCGAGCCGATGTCGGTCACGGTCTGGGCGGACACCGCCATCGGGGTCAGGAGCAACACGGGCACGAGCAGGCGCAGCAGTCTCATAGTGGACACGCGGAGGTCTGAATGGACAAGGGAGGGAGGTGCCGGGGGGAGACGAGCAGTATAACCCCTCGTTTACACCCGCGCAACCGTGCGGTACCCTTGGCGCGACAGCATGCGCTACTCGCTCCTCTCCTACGTGGCCTGCCCGGCCTGCGCCGCCAGCCTCTCGTGCCTCACCCTGGAGGAAGAGCCGGAAACGACCCCCGCAGGCCTGTTCCCGGGCGGCGACCGCGTCAGCGCAGGGCCTGGCGTCGGGGCCGCGCCCATCGACACAGGGCAGCCGCTCTCCCTCGCTGGCGTGCTCCTGCGAACGCATGCGACGCCGCCAGCCCCCGAGTCGCGCGGCCTCCAGGTCGGGGTCAGGAGCGGCCTGCTCGCCTGTGGCGCCTGCGGTCGCTGGTTCCCCATCGAGCACGGCATCCCGGAACTCCTCCCCGACCATCTGCGCGACGCACGCCGCGAGGCGCCGCTCTTCGATCGGACGGCACGGGTCCTGCCCGCGGATCTTCGCGCCGCGCTCGCCGCCTTTACACCGTCAGGGGACGCGGCGTCCGATCCCGGCGCCCATCACAAGCACGCCGAGATCACGCTCAAGGACAAAGTGGACGAGCCGGGCTTCTTCGGCCCCGGCTACAGCTCCCCCTTCAACCCGTGGAATCCGTCCTTCACCTTCTACCTGATCACGCTGCTCGGCAACGTCTTCCCGCTGCTGGACCTGAAGCGCGGCGACGTGCTCATCGACAGCGGGTGCGGCTACGCCTGGACGACCGAATGGTTCTACCGCAGCGGCATCGAAACCATCGGCTTCGACATCTGCCGCACCTACCTCGACATCGGCGTCCAGCGCATGGGCCCGGCCCGCCCGCACCTGGTCGTCGCGGATGTCGAGAACCTCCCGCTCCGCCCTGCCTGCTCCGACGCGGTCCTCGCCTACGAGTCGTTCCATCACCTGCCGGACCGCCAGGCCGCCATGCGCAGCTACGACCGGGCCCTGAAGCAGCGCGGCCGGGTGGTGCTCGCCGAACCGGGCGCGGCACACGAGGACGCGCAGGTGTCGGTGGACGTCATGAAGAAGTACGGCATCCTCGAGAAGGGCATGGAGCTCGACGACGTGATCGGCTACGCCGCCGGCACGGCGCTCGGCGCCGCGGAGCAGCACTACGTGGTGCGCGCCCATGGCGCGGACCTGCACCGCCCGCTCGACCCGGCCTTCGTCCACGCGAACGCCGCGGTCACCAACAATCTCTTCACCCTCGTCAAGGGTGGAGCGCCGGGCGCTACGGGGG
>JANPJN010000526.1:0-1830 GCA_031425515.1 Acidobacteriota bacterium
CCCGCATTAAGGGGGACACTCATCTTTAGGCTAAGTCGTTGATTGTACAGGGCGACTTCTCAAAAGGGCCCCGAGCGGCACCCGCCGCGGTACACGGCTTCCGCCAGAAGTCCGACACGGCGCCGTCGCCGCTCCGACCCACTTTGGCCATTTACCCAGTCGGATCAACGACTTAGCGTAAAGATGAGTGTCCCCCTACCAGGGGGTGAAGGTGAGGGAGCGGCCGTCGGTGTCGAGGATGATCGCGCCCTGCTCGGCCGTCCGCAGCATCTGCGCGCCGGCCAGACGGTAACGCTCCACGACGGCAGGCGCGGGATGCCCGAACCGGTTACCGCGCCCGGCACTGAACACGACCGCCGACGGATGCGTCGCGCGAATGAACGCCTCCGTACTGGACGAGGCGCTCCCATGATGCGGAGCCTTGACGACTACGATCCGATTGGGCGCCAGGTGCGGCGCCAGCGCGCGCTCCCCCTCGGGCCCGATGTCCCCGGGCAAAACAATCGAGACATCCCCCATACGGATTTCCAGGACGATGGAGTCCTCGTTGCGGACGCGTGGGCGCTCCCAGTCCGGAGGTGGCGGGTGCAGGACACGGATCTCCACCGGCCCGTCAACCTCGCGGTCCCCCGCCTGAACCGATCGCCACGTCGCCCCGGCGGACGCCGCAGCCCGGGCGAGATCGCGCAGCCTGACATGCGCTGGCACGGGCACGCCTTCCCAGATCGCCGGTGGACGGAAACGCCTGAGGAGAGCTGGCGCGCCGCCAATGTGATCGGGATCGCCGTGCGTCAGAACGACCGCATCGAGCGCGCGCACCCCGAACGCGCGCAGCGCCGGGCTGACGACGCGGTCGCCGATGTCGAACGTCGAGCCGGCCAGCCCGCCAGCATCGACGAGCAGCGTCCGGCCGCCGGGCATCAGGACCAGCGTCGAGTCCCCCTGCCCGACGTCCAGAAACACCACGCGCAGCGAGCCCTGCGGCGGCGGGGGCACGGCATCGCGCGTCAGGGCGGACGCTCCAAAAAGGATCGCAGCCGCGCAGGCGACGAGCAGGGAGAGTCCGGCACGGGCGAACCGGATCGACGAGACGCAGACCACAGCGCCTGCGTAGTAGGCTGCGGTCAGGCTCCAGGCCGGCGCGGGGACGTCACGCGACAGCCACGGCGCATGATCCACGAGGCTCGCGGAGCCGACGAGCCACAGGGCAGCGACGTGCGTCACGTAGCCCGCTGCCTCTCCTGCCCGAGGCAGGATCCCGTGATCGGCAGGCGTCGGCACCCACGCCGCGGCAAGTGTGGCCATCGATGCACCCTGCACGATGGCCATCAGGGGAATGGCCGCAAAGTTCAATGCGAGGCCCGCGAAGGTGACCTGGGAAAATACCGCGGCGGTGACGGGCAGGATGGCCGCCTCAGCCCCGACCGTGGCGCCCAGCAGCGCCAGGGCTCCGGTCGCGAGCGCCCGGCCGGCGCGGGACGACAGTCGGTCCGTAGCCAAGGACGGGGTCTGCAACCCAGACGAGCGCCCGCCATGCTCGTGCGGCGAGCGGCGAGCCGACAGCCCGGGCATCCGCGACGTGCCGAGGAGGATCCCCAGCGAGGCGCCGAACGACAGGATGAATCCGGCGTCGAACACGACGGCCGGCGACGACGCCACGGCCGCCACCGCTGCGACCGCCAGCGCGTTCAGCGCCGGTCCGCGGTGGTCGAGCACACGCCCGGCAAGGAACACCGACGCGGCCGCAACCGCGCGAGCCACCGACGGGCTGCCACCTGTCAACCGGCCGTAGAACAGGAGCACCGCGATCGCCGACGCCGCGGCGGCGCG
>JANPJN010000527.1:0-2771 GCA_031425515.1 Acidobacteriota bacterium
CCGCCGATGAGATGCTCCTGGATAATCCGCTCCGCATTCTCTGGTGTCACGTTCCGATACCACGCCCCCTCGGGATACACGACACACACGGGCCCGGCCGTGCAGATGCGGAGGCACTGGCACTTGGTCCGGTAGCACGGCCCATCCGGTCCGCTCAGGTTCAACGCCTTCAAGCGTCCCTTCAGATAGACCCAGGTGCGTTCTCCCTCGGCGCCGTCCACGCAATCCGGCCCCAGACAGAGCAGCAGATGCCGTCGAAGCCGTCCGACGCCGAACGCCGCCGCCGCCTCTTCCGGAGTGTCGTACGCGCCCTTCGCCATGCCCCGGATGATAGCGCAGCGTGGCACTCCGCTTGCTCTGTAGTGCCGCGAAACAACATCTCGAAGACGCATCTCGAAAGGAGACCCATGGCCAAGCAGAACTCGCAGAACAGCCCGGCTGACGAGCGCGACATCCGGATGGACGAAGAGAAGCCGATCCGCGGCGTGGAAAATCCGGACCTCGAAGAGGACGCCCAGGACGAAGACGAGGACTTCGACGACGCCGACGATATGGACGAGGAAGAGGAAGAGGAAGGCAACTTCTGAGCACCCCGCACCCGGCAGCCGTGATCCTCGACGTCGACGGCACGCTCATCGACAGCAACGACGCCCATGCGCAGGCGTGGGTCGAGGCTTTCGCCGAGGGAGGGATCACGGTTGCCTACGCGGACGTCCGCCGGGCCATCGGCATGGGCGGCGACAAACTCATGCCGCTGGTTGCCGGACTCGAGGAGAACTCTCCCGAAGGAGAGCGGATCGCCGAACGCCGTGGCGAGATTTTCCGAAAGACATGGCTTCCGACGCTCCAGCCCTTTCCCGGCGTCCGTGATCTCCTGCATCGCTTCCTGGACGACGGGTTCACTCTGGCGGTGGCGACGTCCGCCAGCACCAAGGACCTCAATCTTCACCTGCGGGCCGCCGGCGTCCGCGATCTCATCGCCGAACAGACGTCGTCTGACGACGCGGAACATTCGAAGCCGGATCCGGATATCGTGGCGGCGGCGCTGACGAAGACGGGCGTCGAGCCGGCTCGCGCCGTCATGCTGGGCGACACCCCGTACGACGTCGAGGCGGCGCACCGGGCCGGGATCACGGTCGTCGGGTTGGAGTGCGGCGGCTGGGCACGGCAGGATTTGCCCGCCGAAGAAGTGTATGCCGACGCCTCGGATCTGCTGCGTCGCTACGAGCGATCGCTGTTCGCGCGGATCAGCGCGGCGGCGAAAGTCTAGCCTGATACTTCCGGAACACCACGTCCAGATTCGCCGGCTTTGCCGTTCGCAGACGTCCCCAGAGGTCGCCGACGGTGCGGAAGCGTGCCGGGGCGGTGACGATCGTGAAATCGCGCGGATCGATCTGCTCGTCGAGCTCCGTCCAGCGCAACGGCGTCGAGACGCCGGCAAACGCGCTGGCACGCGCGCTGTAGGCCGTGGCGAGTGTCTTTCCCAGGATGTTCTGCAGATAGTCCACGTAGACCGTCCCGCGCGGACGTGCGCGCACGCTGCGCTCCACAGTGGCCACCCTGGGATGCCGCGTCGCAATCATCGTCGCCACGATCTGGCAGAAGAGCTGACCCGATTCGTACGACGTGCCCGGCGGCAGCGGAATGTAGATGTGGAGGCCGCTCGATCCTGACGTCTTCGGTACGGCCGGCACTTTCAGCGTGGCGAGCTCGTCGCGGATCCAGCGCGCGACGTCGAGCACGCGGGCGAACGGCGTGTCGTCGCCGGGATCGAGATCGAGCGCCACGTAGTCGGCGTTCTCCGGCGACTGGACGCGCGAGAACCAGGGGTCCTGCGAGATGGCGGCAATCTGCGCCATGTAGAGGAGCGTGACGAGCGAGCCGCCGATGAAGCGGCGCGCGTCAGGCTCCGAGATCGGATCGACCTCGTCGGGCAGCGCTTCGATGCGCACGCCGGCCGGCGGCTTCTCCTGCCGCGATCGCTGCTGATAGAAGGCGGGCGCCTCGACGCCGTTGGGAAAGCGCTTCATCACGAGCGGCCGATCCGCGACCACCGGCAGGATCAGGGGTGCGACCTCGGCGTAGTAGCGGAGCAGCGCCCCTTTCGTCAGCTTCGGCTCCGGCCAGTACAGCTTCGAGAGGTTGGTGACCGGGAGCGTCGCGCCGTCCGGAAGCAGGACCACGCCGTCCTTGCGCGACTCTTCGATGGCGGCAAGCTGCGCGACGACCGAGCCGGCGACCGGCTCCGCCTCCGGCGGCCTGCGTGATGTCGCGCGGCCCGGTGTCCGCTTCCGCGCGACGGTTTTCCGGGCGGGCAACCTGTTGGGCACGCGAGCCCCTTCCTCCCGAACGACGTCGGCGGGGCGCTTGTCGTCGCGCAACCCGAGATAGACCGGATGCCGCAGCTTGCCGTCGGCGGTCCATTCGGTGAACTTCACCTGCGCGACCAGTTCCGGACGGACCCAGTGGGCCGGCTCGTTCGTCCGGATGCGTGCTGCGAACGGCGACTGCGCGGCGGAGCGTGCGTCGAGCAGCTTCCACACGCGCGCAAGCTCGCGCTGATCGAATCCCGTCCCGGTGTGGCCGACATACTGCAAACCGCTGTCGTCGTGGACGCCGAGCAGCAGCGCGCCGAAGTACTGGCGGGTTTGCCGGGGCTCGGTCCATCCCCCGATCACGAACTCCTGCTCGTGCACGATCTTGAGCTTCCGCCAGGCGGGGCTGCGCCGGCCGGTGTGATACGGCGCGGCGGCCTCCTTCACGATGAGCCC
>JANPJN010000528.1:0-4655 GCA_031425515.1 Acidobacteriota bacterium
CCTTCGCGGCCGCCTTGTCGGGATTGTGCAGGGCCACGCCGCCGGCCGCGCCCGAGGTCGAGACCCGCGTCCACGCGGATCCGACAATCGTCGTCGCCGAGGTATCCCCGGCCCCGACGACCACTTCATCACCCCACTGCCAGGAGAACCCGGCGACGGTGCCGTCGGCGTCGGACGACCCGCTGCCGTCCACGACGAGCGCGGTGCCCTTCGTGCCGCTGTAGGGCCCGCCGGGACGGGCGACCGGCGCCGTGTTGCCCGGTGCCGGGGGAGGCGGCGGGGGCGGATCGACGACCGGGTCGGGCACGACGACGTTGCCGGCAAGGGCGGCGTTGAGCGTGCCGATGTTCGCACCCGGCACGCTGCCGCCGGCCCCGGCCGCATAGAACACGCTGCTCGTCAGGAGGCGGTAATCCGCAGCGGCGGCGTTCGCGAACGACGCGTCCCACTGTGCGACGGTCGGAAAGGCATTGGGCGTCGGGTAGAGGGACGCGGTGCCGCCGGCGAGCACGTTGTTCCGCACGATCGCGCCGGAGAAATACATGTCGAGCGAGTACGACCCGCTCCGGCCGTTGGCGCCGTTGAGACCGTAGGTGTTGTGCCGCGCGATGTTGTTCGTATAGACGAAGCCGGTCATCATCGGGCTGCCGTACGCGTAGACGACGGTGCTGTTGGCGGCGATGATGGTGTTTCGATCGATCACCACGTCGGCGGCTCCCTCGCCGACAAGCAAGACCTTTGCGGTGCTGCCGCCCCACTTCACGGAGTCGATGTCGTAGAACAGGTTGTTCCGGATCGTGATCCGCTGCGTCTGCTGGCTGGTGTTGGTGGCGTCGTACCCGGTGACGTGCAGGACTCCCCCGGCGTGCCGGACGATGTTGTTGGTGATGGTGATGTCCCGCACATGGACCCAGGGCGCCGTGCCGCTCTGATTGCGGGGCGTCAGCACGAAGGCGTAGCCGAACTGGCCCGCCTGCCAGATGTTCTCGAGAATATTTCCGTCGACGACCACCTGTCGCGCGTTCTTCAGCTCGAAGATGTTCTTGACCGTCCACTTCGTACCCGTCACGGCGGGTGTACCGGAGGCTTCCGAGGCGCCGGTGTACGTGAAGGACGTCACCGCGCCAGACGTCTCGAGATACCTGCTTTCCCCGCCCGCCGTGGTGCCTCGATAGAGTCGGTAGCGTTCGGCGCCGGGAATCGCCGTCCAGGACAGGGTGACGGCCTTTCCGCCGGGCATCAGCGCCGACACTTCGGGCGACGGCACCGACACGACCGTGCGGGAGTCGGTCGTGAGGAGCGCCACGACCTTGAAGTAATGCCGCCCAGCGGTCAGCGAGCCGGAGGCGCTCGAGACCGCGATGCCGGGAGTGGGCGGGGCCGGCAGAATCGGATTCTGCCAGGAGAGCTGCTTGAAAAAATGATTGCGGCGGATCTCGATGCCGGTCGGCACCAGGCCCTGCACAGCGGGATCGGACCCGCCAAACAGGATGTTCTCGCCCGCGGCCTCGAGATAGTTGTTGATGATCCGGAAGGGACCCGCGCCGTTGTACCCCGCGATGGCCTGCGAGTCCGCATTGACCGCCTTGATGTCTGAAATATAGCTGTTGAGTACGTCGGTTCGAATGCCGTTGAGCGTCACCCCGCGCTTCATGCCCTTATACGGGTCGCCATGGGCATAGATTCGGTCGAGCACGATGTCCTGGGCGGGCGTCGCGGTCGTGTCGTCGCCAATCGTGATGAGCGTCTCGAAGCCGAGGTTGGCCGCGCCGTCCACCTCGAGAAACTTCAGCACGTAGTGATGCGCTCCGGCCGCAGTGCGGATGACGGGCGTCGTCTTGAGCGCGCCGCCCTGGCCGAGCAGCCGGGGCAGCAGCGAACGGGACGTGTTCGCGCCCGGTTTCCCTGACGGCACGAGCCGCACGCCATCGGCGGGCAGACTCGAGTCGGGCGCGTCGGAGCGAATCGTAATCCACGACGAGGATGCCGGCTTGGCGCGAAGCACGACATTACCCACGAACGTCTGTCCGGCACGCAGGAGAATCGTATCTCCCGGAGCGGCGGCGTCAATGGCGGGCTGGAGGGCGGTATAAGCGCAGCCACTCGAACACACCGTCAGGGTCGCGGCCGCCGCCGACGCGGCTCCGCCTCCCCACATCAGACAGACAAAAAACACGAAACGGATCCGCACAAGCACACTCCAAAACTTCGATGGGGGTGCAATCCTCCGTCGCAACCTGCTCGCCAGCTCCTCAAAAATCAACCTGGTCAACAAGTTAGAGACACGACCGAGCCTCGGCTGCTGATTTCTGTATCAGTTCAGAACTGAACTTTAGGTCATTTTTACGCACTTAACCGAGCCGCATCGAAAGAGGCGCGCATTTTTAACGTCTCTCCACAGCCGAGCCGTCCTGATTCTGTCCAGTACAGTAACTTTTAAATTACAAATCCGTAATACCCGCGACATATCCAGAAGTCACGCTATCGCCGTCGTGGCCAGGACGCGCAATGGACGATAGGACTTTCAAAAGTGTTCGCCTGGCACCCTGCTTGCCCCCTACGTGGTCGGCCGGCTCAAACCGCCCGCGCAGAAGACGGCCGCATCACCCTTCACACCGCAACTCGTCGGACCCGCACAGGGGCCTCCTCGTGTGTGCGCTGAGGATCTGTCTCATGAACCGAACGACTCCGCCCGCCCTCCTGGTCCTGATTGCCGCTGCGCTTTGTTCGCTCGCAGGTGCGGCGAACGCCGAGGCGACCAGTACGACCTTCAAGGTGGCGTTCTACAACATCCAGTCAGGAAAAGGGGAACCCGCACTCGCGGGGCACGACCTCACCTTTCCGGACACCTCGAATTGCACCAACCCCGCGCAGCCGCTGAATGCCTGGGGCACCGGCCTCGTGCAGCAGCACCTCGTCGAAACCCTCGGCAACGATCCCGCCGTCGTCGCGCTCGGACTGGCCGAAGCGTGGACCTGCGCGTCGCCCGAGAACGTTCGCGCCACGCTCGGGTGGAAAGCGCGCTCGAGCGATCGGAACGGCATCGCGATGGTGGCACGGTACGGGTTCGCCGGCCCTGAAGAGTGGCTGCAACTCGATACGACCGCCAACACGAACCCGGCCGACACGAAGTGGGTGCTGCGGGCCCCGGTCTGTCTCGACGCCGCCTGTGCGGTGAGCATCAACATGTTCGTCACCCACTGGCTCGGCAGCGGCGTGGATCCAGAGGCCGTGTTCGACCGGCAGGCCCAGGCGACCCTGGCATTCATGACCCGCACGGCCGGGACGGCCCCGTCGCTGCTCGTCGGTGACCTCAACCTCTGGGAATTCCTCGGCAGTCAGGATCCGCCACCGGCCGGTATCAGCCGTCTGCGAGAGGCCGGCTACGTAGACGCGTGGCCGCTCGTGAACGGCAGCGCCGAGGGGTTCACCGGCATGGTCAACCGCGCGGGGCGCGGGTCGCCGGTAGGCGCGCCGTGGAAACGCGTGGACTACACCTGGTCGCCCGCGGCGTTCCTTCCCACCGGCATCACCCGCTTCGGCGTCGTTCCTCCGGGTGACGCCGCCCCGTCGGACCACTACGGTCTCATCACGGAGTTTCCCCTGCCGCCGACGGAGCCACGGCTCGACGCCGTGGCCCCGGCGGTCGCCCTGCTGAGCCCGATCGACGGCCTCACCGTGTCGACCGGCCCTGTCGTCCTCACCGTGGCCGCCTCCGACGATGTGGGGGTGACGCGCGTGGAGATCCTGGAGGACGGCGTTGTGGCCCATACCCTGCTGCCCGGTGACACGTCGGTGGAGTGCGCGGCGCTGGCGGCCGTGGACGGCCTGCACACGATCGTCGCGCGTGCGTTCGATGCGGCGGGAAACATCGGCCTGTCCGCGGCGCATCGCATCACTGTCACAACCGCCGGATCCGTCCCGCCGGTCGTCTCCCCCACCGGGGAGATCGTGCTCCATGCCAGGAACGCATCGCCCGTCGTCGGCAACTGGCGAACCGTCGCCGACGCCACGGCCGCCGGGGGCGCCCGTCTCTGGAACCCCGACGCCGGCGCGCCCAAACTGCCCGCGGCGCTGGCCTCCCCTGCCCACTATTTCGAACTGACGTTCGCGGCGGAGGCCGGCCGCGCGTATCGGCTGTGGCTGCGCGGGCGCGCGGACCGGGACTTCTGGGGGAACGACTCGGTCTACGTGCAGTTCAGCGGGAGCGTCTCCGCGACGGGGAGTCCCGTAATGCGGACCGGAACGACGGATGCCGCCTGGGTGAGTCTCGAGGACTGTTCAGGATGCGGCCTGCAGGGCTGGGGTTGGCAGGACAACGGGTATGGCGCCGGTGTGCTCGGCCCACTCGTCTGGTTTGCGTCCGCAGGGCCGCAGACCATCCGCGTGCAGCAGCGCGAGGACGGCCCCTCCTTCGATCAGATCGTGCTGTCCCCCGCCCAGTATCTGACGGCGTCCCCCGGCACGACGCGAGTGGACGGAGTCATCCTCCCGCAGACGCAGCCAGGGCCCGCCCCGGAGCCCGTTCCGCCGCCGGTGCCCGCATCGGGAGGCCCCGAAATTCTTCTGACGTCTGGCGCCGCCACGCAGGTTGTCGGCCTGTGGCGCGCTGTCGTCGATGCGTCGGCGTCGGGCGGAATGGCGCTCGGCACGAG
>JANPJN010000529.1:0-2309 GCA_031425515.1 Acidobacteriota bacterium
GGCGCCAGCCAGCGCCGCTCCGGCATCTTCGCGACCGTCATTGGAGCCATCACCTTCATCATCGCCGCGACCGGCGCCTTCCTCGAGCTGCAGGTGGCGCTGAACACGATCTGGCGGGTCAAGCCCAGACCAAGCGGGCACCTGCGAGCGTTCGTGATGGATCGGCTGCGCTCGTTCGGGCTCGTGGTGGCGATCGGCTTTCTGCTGCTGGTGTCGCTCTCGGTGACGGCCGCTCTCGCGGCGCTCAACGCCTGGCTCTTCGATCTCTCCCCCTCCAGTTCCTCGCTCTGGAAGGCCGCGAGCACACTGGTGTCGCTGGTGGTGACGACAGGTCTGTTCGCGCTGCTGTTCCGTTTCCTGCCCGACGTGCGTCTGCGCTGGCGCGACGTGACGACCGGCGCCGGAGTGACGGCCGTGCTGTTCACGCTCGGTCAACAGGTGATCGGCTTCTATTTCGGCCAGAGCGACATCGCCACCTCCTACGGTGCGGCAGGCTCGATGATGGTCCTGCTGCTGTGGGTCTACTACTCATGCCAGATCCTGCTGTTCGGCGCCGAGTTCACGCGCGTCTATGTGCAGAGCCGCGGTCCCAAACCCAAGCCCGAAGAGTTCGCGGTCAAGGATCCCCACGCCGTGAATCCAAAATCGGCGCTGGCGCCAGTTCCAGAAAGCTGAATCAGCACTTCTGCGACAGAGCATTCCCGGAACCCGTATGTCAGCCGAGCCCGCGAGCGATAGTTCGACGGAAAGCCTTGCCGAGCTATGCCGCTCGGTTTAGCGCCGCAGCCAGCTCATCAGCGGGTTCCAGCTGACGAGGTTCTGGTCGACTAACACTCCCAACCCGCTCACAGTCAATACTTCGAAGGATTCGCATCAGTCGAACGGGCTCTGTGGGAGATGTTGCGTGGCGCCGAGCCGGAACGATAGACGCGCAGGCCGCAGAATCCGCATTCCAGCGCAAAGCGTCGATGGTCGACAGCCTTCTGAAGCGTGGCCGCGCTGTCGAGGCCGTGTGACTTAGCCCGAGACCTCGGCGATGAACTCGGCGACGTGGCGCTGGATCTGGTCCGGTGGCAGGTCGTAGCGGCCGCGGGTATCCGGCTGGCCGAGATTGCCGCTGATGACGAAGGCGCGCAACCCCGCCCCGGCAAGGCGTTTCGCCTGTGCGGTGTTGAGCCCGCCCACCACCTGCACCGGCGCGGTCTTGCCGACCCGCGCGAAGACGGCGCGCGCCACGTCGCCGAGATAGTCGCGCTCGATCAGTGTCGGATCAATGCGCCGCGCGTCTGACTGCAAATGAACGCCGACCCCGTCCACGCCAGCCTCGAGCATGCGCAGCGCGACCTCGACGGCCTGCGCCGCCTGGCCCTGGTGCGGCACGAGGATGTCGGCAAAGGCCAGCCGCGGCAGGCCGGCGCCGTCGCGGCGGAACTCGTCGCGCACCGCGCAGATCGCCTTCGCCGTGTCCACTCCGGCGAGCGCCAGGAAATCAATGATGTTGCCGCCGCCCGCGTAGACGCCGCGCGCCTCGTAGGCCCCCCCATCCATGGTCTTCATGTCCGCCAGGAGGAGCGCCTCGGGAAACTGTCGGCGGAAGGCGGGGACGACGTTCGACACGCCCTCGTTCTTGAGCAGCGGCGTCCCCATTTCCACGATGGTGATGCCGCCGGCCAGCGCCGCACCGGCAACCGCAAGGCCCTGCTTGATGGTGGCGACGTCCACGGACATCTGGAAGGTGAAGGTGGTGCTGAGCTGCTCGACGAGGCGGGCGGAGGCCGGGTGCGTTGGCGTCGCCGCCTGCCAGGCCCAGGCCCAGGCGGGCGGCATGATGGCGCCGGCGGTCAAACCCCCGGCGGCGACGCGGCCGACGCCGCTGAGAAACGATCGCCGGTCGATCTGGCCGTGCCGGGATCGGTGAACGAGATCGAGCACTCCCCGCGGACCGTCACACGACTTCCTGCGCGCCATAGTCCACCTCCTGATCGAGAGGGGCCATCTTAACCGGTTCGTCCGCGGTGCCGGCCTGATCCTTCACACCTGGTATTCGCGTATCTCACTATCAGAATCCGGCTACTTCCCGTGCCACCGCCGGCGACGTGCCCGGCCGGTTTACACTGAGGGATGCGCAGATTCGCCCTGACCCTCGTCCTGCTCTCGCTGGTTGGCGCCTCGCTCGTCGGCGAGACCTGGCCGCACTGGCGCGGGCCGTCCATGAACGGCGTCAGCACCGAGCGCGGCCTGCCCACGACCTGGAGCGCGACGGAGAACGTCGCCTGGAAGCTGCCGCTCCCCGCCTTCAGCGGCTCGAC
>JANPJN010000530.1:0-3805 GCA_031425515.1 Acidobacteriota bacterium
TGCGCGGCGCGGGCCAGCTCCGGACGATGGAGGGCCGCGAGACCCACGCAGGCGAGCAAGGGCGGGATGAGCGCGGCCGGGTGAATGCCGCCGAAGGCGAACGTCGTCCAGGCGACGATGCCGCCGAGGACCAGCGCGGCCCGGCGGCTACGCGACGTTGTTCTGAGCGTAGTAGCTCTTGTACTGGTAGCCGTAATACCGCGAATAGTAGTACTTGTTGCGGTCGAAGTCGACCCGGTTCAGCACGGCGCCGATGCCGCGGACCCGGCCGTTCTGGAGGGTTTCGAGCGCGCGTTCGGCATGCACGCGGCGCGTCATCTCCGACCCGATGACGAAGACGACGCCGGCGACCTTCTGAGCGATGATGACCGCGTCGGTGACGGCGAGGACCGGCGGCGTGTCGATCACCACCCAGTCGAACGGGCCGTGAGCGAGATTGGCGATGAAATGGTTCATCCGCTCCGAGGCCAGGAGCTCTGACGGGTTCGGCGGCGTGCGCCCGGCCGTGATCACGAAGAGGTTCGGATCCGCGGTGCGCTGAATCACTTCGCGCACCCGTGCCTGCCCGACCAGCAGGTGCGACAGGCCGGCCCCGTTCTGGAGTCCCATGGTCTTGTGCAGGCCTGGACGCCGCATGTCGGCGTCGATGAGGAGCACCCGCGATCCGCCGACCGCGAGCGCGAGCGCGAGATTGCAGGCGGTGGTGGTCTTGCCCTCCAGCGGCTGCGTGCTCGTGACGGCAATCACCCGCGTCGCCTCGCCGCCGCTCGTGAAGACGAGCGACGTCCTCAGCGATCGGAACGCTTCGCCGAAATCGTGCGGCACGGTCTCGGTCAGCACCGGCACGCGCTCGCCGCGCAGCGCCGGCACGAGCCCGAGCAGCGGCAGCCGCAGGCGCTTGGTGACGTCCTCGGGCGTCTTGATCGTGTCGTCGAGATACTCGATGCCGAACGCGAGCGCGAACGCCACGGTGAGCCCGGCGAGAATCGCCGTGAGCCAGTCCCGCCGCGGGTTCGGCGAGATAGGCGTACGCCTGGGCTCCGCGCGGTCCATCAGCCGGACGTTGTTGGCGCGGCTGTTGGCCACGACCGACAACTGCTTCTGTCGATCGAGGAGCGACTGGAAGATCTGCCGCTGGCTGTCGAGATCCCGCTGGAGGATGCGGTAGTCGCCGCTCTTGCGATCGAGCTCGATGTTCGCCGCGTTCGCGCGCTCGAGGTCCGATCCGAAGTTCCGCTCCTGCGCGACGGCCGCCTCGTACTCGTTCTTCGCCGACTCGATGACCTTCCGTCGCTCCGCCACGAGCAGCCGCGCCGCGGCTTCGATCTTCCCCTCGACCTCGCGCATCTTCGGGGCCTCTGGCCCGTACGTCTGCGAGAGCGAAATCTGCTCGGCCTTGAGCGCCGCGAGCTGGCTCTGCGCCGTCACGACCGACGGATTGTTGCCGATGAGCGGGAACGTGTCCGCCGCATCGCTCGTCGGGTCGGCGCCGCGCACCTGGCTGTAGAGCGTTTCCTTCTGCTGCCGCTCGGTCCGCTTCTCCGTGACCGCCTGGCTGAGCGATGTGAGGCGGGAGACGACGATGTTCTGGCGGTCGTCGAGCGACTGGGCGTTGTTCACTTCGCGGTACTGCTGGAGGGCCTGCTCGCCTTCCTTCACCTTCAGCGTCGCCGCGTCGAGCTGCTCGTTGACGAACGCCAGCTCCTTCGCGTTGTTCGACAGCCGCTGGTCCAGGTTCTGCTGCGTGTACTCCTCGGCGAGCGTATTCGCCGCGGCCGCCGCGAAGTCGGGATCGGTGTGCTGATAGACGACGTCCACCAGCCGGGTCGTGGCGTAGGGCGTGATGATGACGCCGCCGAGGAAGCCGCTGATGAGGCCGGCTTCCTGTGCGGATTCGTCAGCGACCGGCGGAGGCGGCGCGGTCGCGGAGCCGCCGGAGACGAGCCCGCGCACCCAGGAGGACAGCGACGCCCGTGCCTGCCTGACGAGCGACACCGGGTCGCGCGGCTGGGGGGCGTGGCCGTTGAAGGCCGGGTTGTCCTTGAGGCTCAGCCGCCGCACGACGCGACGCGCGAGCTCGCGGCTGCGGAGAATCTCGTACTGGGTCTGATAGTAGGGGGCCGACTCCTGCCACCAGGTCGGATCGTTCACGCCGATAGTCGTCACCGACGTGCTGCGCTCGTCCTGGATCTCGATGCGCGCCGCCGTCTGGTAGATGGGGATGGTGGAGTAGGTCTGCACCATCATCGACGTCACGACGAGGACGAACGCGGTGCCGGCGACGCGGCGGTGCTTGAAAACGGCCGCGAGGCGATCGAGGAGATGGATCGGCTGGCCGCCCGCAATGGGCGGCGTCGTCAGGGCTGCCTGACTGTCGGCGGGCATCGCCCCCGGTCGAATCTCCTGGGTGTCGAACATGGACGGCCTGACGCCCCGGGCGCTACAGGCACCCCGGGGAAGGGCTCGCGCAGGCCTTGGACTCCGGCGCGATGGCCGTCACACCGGCAGACGCCGCGGTCGAGGCGATCGCGGAGGCGGCGTTGCCGAAGAAGCCGTTGATCCAGGGGGCCTTCGCGGCGAGCCGGACGAACGTCGCGACGCTCTCGCCAGGGGCGACGGAGAACGTGTGGCCGACCGCGAGAATCTTGCCAGTGTCGGACACGAGCTCGATGAGGTACGAGCCCCCTTCGATCCCGGTGAACGTGAACCGGCCCGCCTCGTTGGCCACGGCCACGGCCGCGACCTTGCCCGTGACCACGTCGCGCAGGCGCAGGCGGGCGGCGGGGATGGCGCTGTTGTCGGCCTGCCAGGCCACGCCGCTGATCGAGATGGCGCGAGCGGCAGGGACGACGCGGGCGACGGCTGGCGGCGGGGTCGGATCCGGACCGGCGGCAGCAGCGGGGATGGCGAGGGCGCAGGCACAGGCGCACACGAGGAGCGTCACAGAAAGGCGGCCGCTGAAGCGTGTGTCCATTTTTGGCCTTACTTGCGTGTTATCGACGCGCGGGCGTCTAACTGTAGGCCCTTCGGGGTATCACGAATCGTACCGGCTATCAAATATCAGATACACCATGATACGCCTTGCCGGGGCTGCTGGCGCTGCGGGCACGATCCGGGGCTTCGGGCGCTGTTCCATTTCGGTGCAGCCGATGGCGGATCTGAAATCGGGATGCCAGATTCGGGGTCCGCTGGCGGCTTCGGTTAGACTGCCAGCTATGGCTCACATCAGCCTCGACAGTGCGGTCCGTATCCACGAGGATGTGGTCTTCCGCGAGCTCGACGGTGAGGCGGTCATCCTGCAGCTCCAGTCGGGCGTGTATTTCGGCCTGGACCCGGTGGGGACCCGGTTGTGGCAGATGCTGGAGATGCACGGCAGCCTGCGGCGGACCGCCGAAGAAGCGGTCAAGGAGTTCGACACCACGCCGGAGGTCATCGAGCGGGATCTGCTGGCACTTGCCGCCGAGCTCGAGTCGCGACAACTGGTCACGATCGAATGACGAAAGTGACGAGAACAGGGGACTGCGAAGGCGAACGCCGCCGGGAGCCCGGCGAGAGATGAGGTGGGGCTTGCGGGCGGAGGCGTGTGTGCTGGCCGTGCTGACTCGTGCCGCGCTGCGCGTGCTGCCCGTGCCCAGGGTGGCGTGGCTGCTGGGATCGCTTCCGCGGACGCGCCGGCCCCGGGGGTCTACCGACCGTGTGGGCGCGTGCCTCGCCGCCGCCGCTTTCGGAGCGGACCGCGCCGCGCATCCGACCTGCCTCTTTCGATCGCTGGTCGCGTTCGCGCTCCTGACGCGCCGCCATCACG
>JANPJN010000531.1:0-1695 GCA_031425515.1 Acidobacteriota bacterium
GTGGTGCGCACCGGGGGCGGCGAGCCGAACCGGCCGATGTACATCTCGTTCATGCCGGCGAAGTTGCTCATGTCGGTCAGGTAGACGTTGACCTTCAGCACCTTGTCCATCGACGAGCCGGCCAGCTTCAGCGATTCTTCGATTTGATCGAGCACGTTCTTCGTCTGCGCCCGGATGTCCGGCTTGAAGCCGGTGCCGGGCCCTTTCCCGGAGACGAAGACCAGGTTGCCGAACGACAACTCAGGGCTGTAGAGCGGCCTCCCTTCCACCGTCTTGGACGTCGGCGTGAGATCGCGATACGCCTTCTTGCGCGGCGCCTCGGCCTGGGGCTGCGCGGCCCCCACAGGGGCCGCCAGCGCCAGTGCCGGTACCGCGGACGTCAGAAACTTCCGCCTCGTATTCTTGGCCATCGTCGCCTCAGAAGAAAATCTTTCCACCCAGTTGAATCTGCCGCATGCTGCCCGCCGAGCTGATCCGGCCGAAGGCGGCCGTACCGAAGACGCCGTTCGGGTTTCCGTAATTCACATTGTTGAATGCGTTGAAGAGCTCGGCGCGGAACTGGAACTGCGCGCCACCGCCCAGCGGAAAGTTCTTCATCAGCGACAGGTCGGTGGTGAAGGACTTCGGGCCGCGCAGCAGATTGCGCGGCGCGTTGCCGAAGGTGAACGCTGCCGGCGCCTGGAAGGCCGACGTGGCGAAACAGTCCACGAGCTGACGGCTGTCCGCGAGCGGCTGGCAGTTGAGATCCGGCGCACCCCCGACGAGATTGGGACGCTGCAGGCCGCCAATGCCGATGTTGGCCGGATCGCCCGACACCGTCACGTTCACGGGGCTCCCGCTCTGGAGCGTCGTCACTCCGCCCACCTGCCATCCGGCCACGACGTACCGCAGGATTGGCTGGGACGCGTTCTTCAGGAACGGGACGTCGTAGATGTAGCTGGCGACGAACCGGTGCGGGATATCCCACGCAGCCGGGCCGTAGTCGGCCTGAATCTCGTAATTGTTCATCGTCTGGCCGCCGCCGTTCGAGTGCGTGCCCATGTCGCGGGTCTTCGACCAGGTGTAGTGCACGTCAGCCTGCAGACCGTGCCGCATCCGCTTGCGGAGGATGAGGCTCACGGCGTCGTAGTCCGCCTCCATGTCGTTCTGGATGATGCGGCGGCTCCTGAACTTCTGGCTCGGGCGGCGAGGATCGACGGCGCCCGGCCCGGGCTGCGGCGTGTTGTTGAAGAAGCTGCGGTCGAGGTGCTGCGTGTGCGACCCGACGTACTGGAGATCGAGCGACGCGCCCGCCGCGATCTCCCGCTGAATGTCGAAGCTCCACTGGTCCTTCCGCGCATTCGGCAGATCGCGGGTCGGCGAGATGATGTTCGGGATGGCCACGACCGCGGGGCCGCCGGTGGGCTGCGCGAACGACAGCGTCGGGTTTGCCGGGTCCGAGGTGAAGGTGGATGCCGCAGCCAGCGGCGGATTGTTGGTCAGGAACGTGAAGGTGTTCATCTGATTCGGGTTGTAGTAGATCCCGTATCCCGCGCGCAGCACCGTCTTCTGCCCCAGGCGGTACGTGGCTCCCAGGCGCGGCGCGATGTCTTTCCGATTGGGCTCGTGGAACCGGAACCCCTTGCTTGGCAGCGTCGCCGGGATGATCGTCTCGAAATCCTCGGCCAGCATCGTCGCAAGCCCTTCGTACGTCTG
>JANPJN010000532.1:0-7908 GCA_031425515.1 Acidobacteriota bacterium
GAATCAAGCGGTTACACCGCCCGATCCGTGCAGTCTGAAGACGGTCTCGCTCGACGCGAGGACGAGGCCTCCGCGCGGATCGAATGCCAGCCCCACGAGGCCGCCCCCCGCCGCGAGCAGCTCCGGCTGCGGCCGACCCCCCATCGGGATCCGGTACACGCCCCCCGCGCCGGCGAGCGCGTCCACAACGAAGAGATCGCCGCGCGGGTCGAAGGCCAGACCCTGCGGACGGCCGAAGCCGGAGAAGAAGATCT
Source organism: Acidobacteriota bacterium (assembly GCA_031425515.1). GTDB lineage: Bacteria > Acidobacteriota > Vicinamibacteria > Vicinamibacterales > 2-12-FULL-66-21 > JALZOC01. The sequence goes on from JANPJN010000532.1 coordinate 255, forward strand.
CCACGCCGCCGTCCGGGGACACGCGGTAGACGCGGTCGCGCGCGCCGAGCGTCGGGGCGGTCACATAGAGCCAGCCATCCGGGCCGAAGGCGAGGTGAAAGGCCGCCACGCTCGACGGCAGACTCGCGAACGGCGTCGGCCGCCCGTCGCGCACGCGCAGGACGGAACCCGACCGGTCCCCCACGAACAGCGTTCCATCGGCGGAGAAGGCGATCCCGCACGCCACGCCGAGGTCCGCCGCCACGACCGTGGCCGTCCCGTGCTGGTCGATGCGATGGACCGTGCCCTCGAAGCGGCTCGAGACATGGAGCCGGCCCTCCGGGTCGAAGGCGAGCGACGTGGGGTTGGCGAGATCGGTCACGAAGGGGGCGCGCGACCCGTCGGGCCGCACCTTGAAGATGGCAACGGGCCCCTGCTGGCCCCGCGATCCGCTGAAGGTCACATACAGATTTCCGTGCGCATCGAATGCCGGACTGTCCACCTGGTGCAGCCCGGTAGCCAGGGGCGCCCCGACCTCGACGAACGCCGTCTCCCCAGGCGCCTCGCCGATGCGAACGGGGGTCGTGCCGCCGTCGAGCCCCGCCGGGACCACAGCCGTCAGCTCGGAGGGGGACGCACTGGCCAGACGCGCGGCCACGCCGCCAATCAGGACGCGCGGCAGCACCGGATCGACATCGAAGTCGGATCCTTCGATGGTGATGCGCCCGCCTTCCACGGCCCACAGCGGGCGGACCGCGGAAATGCGCGACGAACGGGAAGATGCCATGTATCGAATCAGGAGCCTGCGCGGTGAATCGGATCGGAAGGACGGACGGAGGGCATCGGGCCCGTGGGCCTCAGCTCTGATCGAGCTCCATGTTCCAGTAGAAGTAGTCGCGCCAGCTGTCGGGCGTGGCCTTGAGCCCGACGGTGATCCGCACGGCGGGCGCCTTGTCAGGCCGTCTGGGCACGCGACGCAGGTGCATGCCGGCCTCTGCGGGCGTGCGCCCTCCCTTCCGCCGGTTGCAGCTGATGCAGCACGACACGATGTTCTCCCAGTCCTTGCGGCCGCCCTGCGCGACCGGCACCACGTGATCGAACGTGAGCTCGGCGGTCGGAAAAACGTGGCCGCAATACTGGCAGGCATGCTCGTCCCTGGCGTAGATGTTCGCGCGGGAGAACGGGACGTAGTCGATGTTGCGCTTGATCTTGATGTAGCGCAGCAGGCGGATGACGGACGGGAGCTTGAAACTGAAGGACACCGACCGCACTTCGCGGTCGTACACAGAAATGACCTCGACCTTCCCCTGGCACCAGAGCGTCATCGCCTTCTGCCAGTGGACGACCTTGAGCGGCTCATACGTGGCGTTCAACAGGAGCGTATGCTCCATAAACCTGAGTCATTCTGACCGATGGGCATTACGCTGTCAAGACGAGTTGGCCGTAACAGGATTGTTTGCAGTGTCTTAGGGACGCCGCCGATAATGATTGCGACACCATGCGCCCGCTCCTTCTGGCCATCGTCCTTCTCGCGTCGATGTTCACCGTGGCCTGCGCCACCGGCGGAGCCGTCCCGCAGCCCTTCCCGACCCCGGGCCCTCGTCCCTTCCCAGCACCCGATACCACCCCGGGCCCCGTGGCGAGAACTCCCGCGCAGGACCTGCCGCTCGACGCACCGGGAGGGATTTCCATCGACCCTGGCCGGGCGCTCGCGGGCATGGCGCTCGCCTACCGCGGGGTGCCCTATCGCACCGGCGGAGCGGACCCCGGTGAGGGCTTCGACTGCAGCGGGCTGGTGTGGTACGTGTTCGCCCAGAACGGACGGTTCGTGCCCCGCACGGTCGCGGAGCTCTTTCGGACCGGGCCGGCCGTGGAGGGGAACGAGCTTCGCGCAGGGGATCTGGTGTTCTTCAACACGACGGGAGTGTCCCCGTCGCACGTCGGCATCGCCCTCGGCGGCGAGGGCTTCGTCCACGCGCCGAGCACGACCGGGGAAGTGCGCGTCGAGCGGCTCGACACGCGCTACTGGTCCGGACGCCTCGTGGGGGTCCGTCGGATCGAATGATCGGGGACTGGCCCACCGACGGCGTCAGGCCGCGCGATGCTGCCCCTTCCGGGTCAGACGCCGCGCGCTGTTCTCGGTGAACTGCCGGATGTGCAGGTCGTCCTCGGTGTAGAGCAGCGGCTGCGTCGGAATTTTCAGCGGCTCGATCTTCAGCATCGGATCGCTGGCCGGCAGATTCACCCGTTCCATGTATCGCTGCGGAAACGACGGAAAGTTCCTGAAGGTCGTCCCCACGATGCCGCCATGCCGCGCGGTCAGCGTGCCGAAGTCGTCGTGGAGGAAGTCGGAGAGCGCGGGATCGGGGCCGGAGGCGAGGTAGCCCTGCACCATCGCGGCGACATCCTCGTAGAACATCGGCCCATGCGATCGCGGCGAGTCGGAGCCGTCCGATCGCGACACCCGCCGGATCCCCCCATCGTCGGGATCGATGTGATAGAGCTCGTGGATGATGGTGTCGAGCTTCCCCACCCACGAGGGGGTGGAATCCGGATACAGATCCGCCTTCCGCGTCCGGCTCAGGGCCTGATTGCAGAAGCGCGGGAGCACGAAGGAGACGAGGTACTTGATGGGGCGGCAACCGACGCGGACCTGCGGCGACTTCATGACGAACCATTCGGACCGCCGCGTGAGCTCGCCCGTGCTGCGGTCGCGCCAGAAGTAGTAGCCAGGGTCGCTCTCGGGCAGCGTCAGGCAGTGGCAGGTCGCAAACGCGCCTTCGGCGTCGCTGCGGCCAAAGCGGCCAAAGACGACGACTTCCCTCATGTCGATGAACGACAGGCGCGGCGTTCGTTCAACGACATCCTGCATCAGCAACGTGATGCGCTCCGTGTAATTGATCATGCCGACACACGCCCGCCGGAGATGCGGCCATCCCGGCAGGTTCCTTGTCGCTTCAGGAAGGGAGCTGGAACTGAAACGTAAATGGACTATAGAGTCACATGCTGTCCGTGTCAAGTTGGACAATAAACGTAAACAGCAGAGCTTAGACCCTCGGTGCGTGCGATCGCTCACTCGGGCGGAACGGGGCCCACGGGCGCATCCGGGACCGGCTGCGCCTCCCCGGGCAGGGCGGCGGGCTGGTCGGCTGACGGGAGGTCTGGGACGGGGGCGGGAGCGGCAGGCACGAGCGGCCGCTCCTCTGCGGGCTCAGCGACCGGTGGCGGCGGCGTCACGGCTCCCATCCGCCGCATGATCATCTGCTGGCGGCGGCGCAGGCGGCCGGTCGGATGCCCGGGGTCCAGGAGGCGGGGGTTCACGATGGCGGCCGCGAGCAGTGCCGCTTCCGTCGCCGACAGGTCCGCCGCAGGCTTGCGGAAGTAGGTGCGCGCGGCTGCTTCCGCGCCGTAGATCCCGTCGCCCCACTCGATGACGTTCAGATAGATCTCGAGAATCCTCTGCTTTGACAGCTCCGCTTCGAGCCGCCGCGCAATCAGCAGTTCACGCAGCTTGCGGACCGGGTTCTTCGAGGGGGTCAGGTAGAGGTTCTTCGCGAGCTGCTGCGTGATCGTGCTGCCGCCGCGCGCGAACTCCATCCGTTCGATATTGACCTCCATCGACTCGCGCAGCTGCGCAAAGTCGATCCCTTCGTGCTTCCAGAAGGCGCCGTCTTCGGCCACGAGGACCGCACGGGTCAGGTTCGGCGAGATCCGGCCATAGCCGACCCAACGCTGCACGCGTTTGGGGACGGCGCCTCGGCCGCGCGCCTCACGTGCCCGAATCTCCATGAACGCGGTGGTCTCGGGGTTGCGGGCGCCGAGCCCACGGACGTCGGGCAGCGTCAGGTAGATGAAGGCCGCGTACCCGAAGCCGCCCGCGAGCAGGGCGGCGAGCGCACGGCCGATCCGGGTCGTCGCCCGCCGCCGCCGGCTCACGCGGAGACGGCCGCCTCCGCTGCGGCCACGGCCGCTCCCGCGGACGCGGCCCGGTAGCCGGCTGCGCCCAGGACGTGCTCGAGCGCCGACAGCAGCAGCAGGACGTTCGACAGCGTGGATCCCGCGCCCATCAGACCGACTCTCCAGATCCGGCCCGCGAGCGGACCGAGCCCGGCGCCAATCTCGATCGAGAACTCCTCGAGCAACCGGCGTCTGACCGCAGCTTCGTCCACGCCGTCAGGCACGCGGACGGCATTCAGCGTCCACAACCGCTCGCTGGCCGGGGGCAGGAGCGAGAGCCCCAGCGCCTCGAGGCCCCGTGCGAACGCGAGGTGGTGGCGCCGATGCCGCTCGCACCGAGCGGCGAGGCCCTCCTCCTCCGCCACGACGAGCGCCGCATGCAGGGCGTACACGAGCGGCGCCGACAGCGTGTGGTGATACTTCCGGCGCACCCAGTAGTCCTCGAGCAGCCCGATGTCGAGGTAGAAGCTGCGCGACGGGACGCGCGCACTCATCGCCGCGCGCGAGAACGTCACGGGCGACAGCCCGGACGGCGCCCCGAGCCCCTTCTGCGTGCAGCTGTAACAGACGTCCGCGCCCCACCCCCCGGCCTCCACGGGCACACCCCCGAGCGTCGTCACCGTATCGACGATTGTGGTCGCGCCGTGCTGCTTCGCCAGAGCGATGATGTCCGACACGGGGTTCACGACCCCGGTGGACGTTTCGCCGTGCACCATCGCAACGATGTCGGCCGGCGCCGCCGCCAGGGCGCGGCGCACCTGTTCCGGATCGCACGCCCGGCCCCACTCCGCCTCGACACGCGACACCACCGCCCCGTAACGCTCCAGGATCTGCGCCAGCCTGTCCCCGAAGTAGCCGGTGACGACGACGAGCGCGCGGGCGCCGGGTCGGGTGACGTTGGCAATGGCGGTTTCCATACCGGCGGTTCCCGTGCCCGACACCGCCAGGCTGAACGCGTCGTCGCCGGCGCCGAATGCCCAGGCGAGCCGCCGCCGCAAGTCATCGAGCAGCGCCATCATGGCGGGGTCGAGATGGCTGGCAATGGGCGAGCCCAGGGCCTGCATGACTCGTGGAGAGACGGGGCTCGGACCGGGTCCGAGCAGCAGGCGTTCCGGTACATTCATACGGCCTCCAGAATACGGGCGAGCTCCGACCTGATCTCGTCGAGCACGCGGGGGGTCACGGGCAACAGCGGGGCCCTGGGCTCGCCGCCCCTGTAGCCGGCGAGATCGAGCGCGGCCTTCAAGCCCGGCACGCCGTGAGTCGTCGTGACCAGGCGGCCGAGGGGAGTCAGCAGACGCTGCAGCGCGCGCGCCTCGGCATGCCGCCCCGCGAGGGCATGCCCGTGCAACTGCACGGACAGCTCCGGCAACACGCAGGCCACCGCGACGATGGCGCCTGCCGCTCCGGCACACATCGCGGGATACAGGCCCGGGGCGGCGCCGACGAGCACCGAAAAACTGGCCGTCGAGGCGGCGTCCACAAACGACGCGAGCTGCGCGGCATCCGTGCCCGTTTCCTTCATGCCGGCGATGTTCGGATGTTCAGCGAGCGCGGCGATGGTGTCGGGCGCGAAATTGACGCCTGTCTGACCGGGAAAGTTATACAGCAGGATTGGAATGGGTGCGGCATCGGCTACGGCGGTAAAGTGCGCGACGAGGGCCGGGGCCGTCATCTGGGTGCGGAAGAACGAGGGGGTCCGTACCAGCGCGTAGTCCGCACCGAGAGCGGCCGCCCTGGCGGTGGCGGCCATCGTCGCGCGCGTGGAGTCGCGCCCTGTGCCGGCGATGAGCAGGCGTCCGGAGGGCACGGCATCCCGGGAGGCGCCGAGCACGCGATCGCTTTCGGATTCGTCCAGGAGAGCGGCTTCCCCGTTCGTGCCGAGCGCGACCACACCGCCAAGGCCAGCCTGCATCCAGCGCTCGACGTTCCAGCGGATCGCGGCGGCGTCCACTTCGCCGTGCGTGAAGGGCGTGACCATCGGAGGGAAAACCGCCGCCAGCGTCATTGCGTCCGAGCGTACCACGGGGCCGCCGGATCCGGATTCGCCCTCAAACGAAAAAGGCCGGAAGCGGGCGCCTCGCCCGCTTCCGGCCACACACGGCCAACCCGCCGCTCAGTGCACGCGGGGGCCCCACACCGACTTGGCACGGCGCCAGTCCTCGTCCAGGATCGTCCACAACGTCTGGTCGAGATACTCGCCGTTGCGCAGGAAGGACTTCCGCAGAATCCCCTCCTGCTGCGCGCCGACCTTGCGCAGCGCGCCGTTGCCGCGGCCGTTGGCCACGGCGGCCCGCGCCTCGAGCCGGTGCGTGCCGATCACGTCGAACGCGAAGTTGACGACCATCTTCGCGCCGTCCATGAAGCCGCCCGTGCCCCAGAACTCGGAGCCGATGGCGAACCCCCACTCGGCGGTTCCGAAACCCGGCTCGAGCTGCCGGATCTGGAAGATGCCGATGGCGGTGTCCATGCCGTGGGGCACCACGCCGAAGCAGACGTAATTGCCTGCCGCGCGCTCACGGTGCGTCCACGCAATGAACCGTTCGAATCCGTCCACGGTGGTCGGGGGCGGCGAGATGAACCGCGCCACTTCCTCCGTCGACAGCATCGACAGCAGTGACGGCGCGTCGGAGAGCCGCAACTCCCGCAGCGTCACCATGCTGCCCGTGAGCACCGGCAGCGCCTGCCGCCAGTTCGACTCGACCGACGCCGAGTCCATCGTATTCGCCGCGTTGATGACCGCGTTCACGTCCAACACTTCCTGGGCGTCGCGGAATGGCATCTTTTCCATTAGAGCAGCCCTCCAATCGCGCCCGTGATTGAGTCAACCGGGGTCGATGTCCCTGCCGGGTCCGTCGTGGTTACCGCATCCGCCGCAGGAACTGCCGGTGCGAGCACCGCGGGTCCGAACAGGTCGTCGAACACCGTCGCGTCGTACGTCAGCGGATCGCTGCCCGGCGCCTCGAAGATGGAGGTGTCTTCTCCGGAGGTCGCCCACATGACCGTGTCGACGTCACCGCTCGTGCCCCAGACGATGTTGTCCTCGGCAGCGGCGGTGCCCCACACGATGTTGTCTTCCGAAGCGGCGGTGCCCCACACCACAGCCGGGCAATTCTGCCCGCCGCAGTCCGTGCCCCACACGATGTTGTCTTCCGTCGCCGCGGCGGTGCCCCACACGATGTTGTCTTCGGAGGCGATGGCGGTGCCCCAGACGATGTTGTCTTCCGGCAGGAGCGCCAACGTGCCCCACACGATGTTGTCCTCAGACCGCGCCAGCGTGCCCCAGACGATGTTCTGGCCGAGGACGCCTCGTGCCGCGCCCCACACGACGCCGGGCGCCCAGGCATTCGCATCCGGCCTGATCACGCCGCCCTGCAGCCGGTGGTTGCCCCAGATGAAGGTTCCGCTCCAGGCTTTTGAGGAGGGATAGCGGTCACCGGCTTTCGCGGTCCTGAAGAACCGCGCGAGGTCCACGGCGGACTTCGTGTTCAGGAAGCCGGCGCCCTGCGTCAGGGCGTTGTAGCCCGTGTAGGTCTGCGCGGTGTACTGCAGCATCGCCTTCACAAGGTTGGGCGTGAGGGACGGGTTGGCCTGGAACATCAGCGCGACCGTCCCCGCCACCACCGGGGCGGCCATGCTGGTGCCCGACAGGCTCAGATACGGCTTGGCCGACAGCGACAGCGTGCCGTTCAGCAGTGAGCCGGTCTTCGTCAGATAC
>JANPJN010000533.1:0-8941 GCA_031425515.1 Acidobacteriota bacterium
CGTCGGTTCGGTGCGCCTTGACCGACAGGGTGCGTCCCGACGAGAGGAACACAATCTCCGCCGACGCCGGCGTCGCGGCCAGGAGGCCGAGCGCGCAGGCGAGGAGGCTCGTAGGAACGTGGACCTTCATCTTCATGGAAGGTGACATCCTACCATCCCGGCCCAGCCGATGTCCAGAATCGCTACAGTTGAGGTTCCGGGGCGGGCATCCAGACGCCTGCCGAGCTGTATCAGCGCAGGACGAAACCTGCCAACCGACTGTGCGGCGGGATTATCTCGGTTCGATGAAGGCGTGGAAGACCCGGAGGCCGAGCTCGCGGGTGTCGCCGCCGCCGGGGGAAAATGTCCGGTCCACCGTGAGGGCCAGTTCGGACATTTCGCTCTCCCCGAACTGCGCCGCGGAGATCGGAAAGGTCACCAGCTTGCGGTCCCGGCTGTCGGCCGGAAAGACGCCGACGGGCGCACCGTTGAGCGTGACGGTGACCTGCTGCGGCGGCGTGAACAGGTCCGTGCGCGCGTCCCATTCGAGGTAGAAGAGGCTGTCCTTGCGCGGGTTGCGGAAGGAGATCGTCGCCGCCTTGCGCGTCCACTGCCACTCCAGCGTCGCGTTGTCGGGCGCGACCTCCGCCGTGTGCCAGCCCTCCTTGTAGATAAGGAAGACGTTCTCCGACTGCGGCAGCAACTGGAATTTCGAGACGACGTATTCGTGGCGGCCGTCTTCCGTGCCGGTCATGGCCAGGCGGCGGCCGGTGGACCGGTCGTACAGACCCAGGCGCACGACCGCTTCCCCGATATACGGATAGTTCGGCACGAACACGGTCCGCGTGTATTCCACCGTCTGCCCGGCCTTCCAGGTGGACGTCGGCTGCGCGGGGGCGTGGTCGTCGGTCCACAACTGCTCGCCCGTCGGGTCCAGCACGTGGGCGAACACCCAGAAGTCCGTCCCCTTGATGATCTCGGGGGCGTTCTGCGCGACGGTGAACTTGTAGGTCAGCTTGACGGGGCTGCCGATCGCGACCTTGTCGCGATGGATGCTGAGCGTCGGCGTCGCCACCGGGGGTTCCTCGGGCGCTTTGCGGCGGCACGCGGGGGTGAAGGCGATGACGGCGAGCGCCACGACACCGATCGACAGCGAAACACGTCTGCGCATGAACAACATCATCTTCGGGAACGGCTGAACCGTGAAGTGCGCGATGGTACCGCAGTTGTTCGCGCTACTGCAATATGTTAGGTTGCAAGCGTTCAAGAGGGTCACGAGATGCTCGAAGCGTTGGGAATGGTCGAAACGAAGGGGCTCATCGGCGCGATCGAAGCGGCCGACGCCATGGTGAAGGCCGCGAACGTCGTCCTGGTCGGCAAGGAATATATCGGCGCCGGCTTCGTCACGGTCATGGTGCGCGGCGATGTCGGGGCCGTGAAGGCCGCGACCGACGCCGGTGCGGCGGCGGCACGGCGCGTCGGCGAGCTGGTGTCGGTGCACGTCATCCCGCGGCCGCACGCCGAAGTCGAGAAGATTCTCCCGAAGCCGAAAGAGACGAAGGCGTAATCCCCCGGTCGGTCACGCATGGCTCAGCCTCCGGCCCAGACCGATCGCGACCTCGCGTCGATAAGCGAAGCCCGCACCCTTGTCCGCCGCGCGAAGGCGGCCGCCCCCGCCCTCGCGGAGCTGTCCCAGGATCAGATCGACGCCATCGTCACCGCCATGGCGTCCGCGGCGACGTCCCAGGCCGAGCCGCTCGCCCGGCTCGCGCACGAAGAGACCGGCTACGGGAACGTGCCGGACAAGATCCAGAAGAACCTCTTCGCCTCGGAAAAGATCTACAACTTCATCCGGCCGATGAAAACGGTCGGTGTCGTCCGGCGTCTCGAGGACCGCAAGGTCATCGAAATCGCCGAGCCCTTCGGCGTCGTCGCGGCCATCGTCCCCTCGACCAATCCGACCTCGACGGCGATCTACAAGATCCTGATCGCGATCAAGGCGCGGTGCCCGATCGTGATCAGCCCGCACCCGTCGGCGGCGCGGTGCATCACGCGAGTCGCCGAGATCATGCACGAGGCGGCGCGGCAGGCCGGCGCTCCGGAGGGCAGCATCAACTGGATGACGATCGTAACGCTGGAAGGCACGCGGGAGCTGATGCAGGCGCGCGAGACGGCGGTCATCCTGGCGACCGGCGGGATGGGGCTGGTCAGGGCGGCCTACAGCGCCGGTAAACCGGCCTACGGCGTCGGCCCCGGGAATGCCCCGGCGTACATCGAGTCGAGCGCGGACGTCGAGAAGGCCGTCCGCGACATCGTGACCGGCAAGACGTTCGACAACGGCGTGCTCTGCTCGTCGGAGAACTCGGTGGTGTGCGATGCGGGGCTGGTCGGGGAAGTCAAACGCCAGTTCATCGCGAACGGTGCCCACTTCCTGGCGCCCGCGGACATCGAGACGCTGGGCCGGCTGCTCGTCACCCCGCAGCGGCTGCCAAACCCGGCGTTCGTCGGCCGCACGGCCACCTATATCGCGGCGCAGGCCGGGATTGCCGTCCCGCCGTCCACGCGGGTGCTGATCGCCGAGCTGTCGGGAGTCGGCCGGGACTTCCCGCTCTCGATTGAAAAGCTCTGCCCCGTCCTCTCCTTCTATATTGTGCAGGACTGGCGGGAGGGGTGTGAGCGGTGTCTCCAGATCCTGCGCTACGGGGGGATGGGCCACACGATGTCGATCCACTCGCGCAATGACGACATCATCCTGCAGTTCGGCCTGAAGAAACCGGCCTTCCGCATCATCGTCAATTCGCCGACGACCCTGGGGTCGATTGGGCTGACGACAGGTCTCGACCCCTCGATGACGCTGGGGTGCGGCGGCTACGGCGGCAACATCACGTCCGATAACATCTCGCCGCGCCACCTGCTCAACATCAAACGGCTGGCGTACGAAACCACGCCTGCGCCGGTCCGCCGGGCGGAGCCGGCCGGAGGCTCGAGTGGGGCCTCGCCACGGCCTGCCGCCGCGCCCCGGCTGTCCGGGGGGCTGGCGGCCGACACGCTGGCCCGCCGGATCGACGAGTTCCTGGCCTCGCGGGGATACGTGCCGCCGCCATCCGCCGGCCGGGAGGCCGCCTCGACCTCGGTCGGGTCGCCGGTTACGGTCGCCGCGCCGCCCGCCGGACGGCCGCCATCCCCGGCCGCAGCCCCCCCGGGTGTTCAGAAAGCCGCTGAGTTCGTCTGCGAAGACGACGTCCGGCAGGCGGTCCGGCAGGGGATCAAGATCGTGATCGGCGAACGAACTATCGTGACGCCCGCCGCGCGCGATCTGGCCGAGCAGCACCGCATCTTCATCGACGCCGGCCTCCCGCGGCAGTGAGTCTGCGGCTGTTAGTGTTGTCGGTGAAGGGGTTAGGGTTGACCAGACCCCACCAGGGTGGTATGCTGCTCCACCCCTCAGATCATGGCTCTTCAGCACGGGCGTGAGCCTGAACGGCCGGGGCGGCAACTTTGCAGGGGTAGCGGCGGGGGCGATCAGCATGACGACACGTGCATGGCTGCCGGCTCTGGCAGCAGTTGGAATTTCGTCGGTCCTGACGACGGCGTGCGGCAGCAATGCGAGGCCGCAGATGCCGGTTGTACCGGCAGCCACTCCGCGGCCGCAGGTCCAGGCGCCAACCCCGCCCCCGGCTGATCCCGTCACCACGCTCATCCAGACTTCGACCCGGCACTTCGAGACCGGCGAGCACGAGCTCAAAGTCGGCCATCTCGAGCGGGCGCGCGTCGAGTTCGACCGTGCCGTGGACGTGATGCTGGAGTCGCCCTACGGCGCCCGCACCGATCCGCGCACCCGCGAGCACTTCGACCGGCTCATCGACCGCATCAACGCCTACGAAGTGACGGCCCTGGCGCAGGGCGACGGGTTCGCCGAGAAGCGCTACGAGCCGGCCTCGATCGACGAGGTCCTCAAGATCGCCACCTTCCCGAAGCCCGCCGCCGACGCGCAGACGACCGACGCGGTCCGTCAGGACCTCGCGGCGACCGAGCACGACGTGCCCATCCCGCAGAACAGCCGAGTGCTGGCCTATGTCGAGCTGTTCCAGGGGCGGCTGCGCGACTTCATCCACGACGGGCTCACGCGGGGCACTCGGTATATGCCGATGATCCAGCGCGTATTCCGGGCCGAGGGGCTGCCGCTGGATCTGGCGTTCATCCCGATCATCGAAAGCGGCTTCAAGACCAACGCGCTGTCGAAGGCGAGCGCGAAGGGGCCGTGGCAGTTCATGAGCGCCACCGGCAAGGAGAACGGCCTGCATCGCGACTGGTACGTGGACGAGCGGTCGGATCCGGAGAAGGCCACCGTAGCGGCCGCCAAGTATCTGAAGACGCTGAGCCGGATGTTCGACGGCGACTGGAACCTCGTGCTCGCCGCCTACAACGGGGGCCCCGGCCGGGTGCAGCGCGCCATGAAGCGCGCCGGCATGGACGACTTCTGGTCGCTCTCACAGACGTCCAGATATCTCCCGAAGGAAACGCGCGAATACGTCCCGCTGGTTCTCGCAGCCATGATCGTCGCGAAGAACCCCGCGCAGTACGGCTTCGACATCATCGCGCACGACCCCATCTCGTACGACAAGGTCTCGGTGCCGCGCGCCATCGACCTGCGGCGGGTCGCGGAGTGGACCGGCGTCTCGATCGACGAGATCCAGACGCTGAACCCGGAGCTGCGGCGCTGGACGACGCCGGTGAAGTACGCCGACTTCCAGCTCAAGGTGCCGACCGGGACGGGCGACCAGTTCCGGGCACGGCTCGCGGAGGCGTCCCCGTCCGACATGACGGCCCTCAAGTGGTACACCGTCAAGGGATCGGAGTCGCTCTCCACGATCGCCCGCAAGCTGAAGGTCAGCCGGACGGACCTGGCGGAGGCCAATAACCTCTCGATGAAGTCCCGCGTCCGCAGGGGTCAGGAACTGATCATCCCCCGCGCTCCCGCGACGCTCCTCGCCGGGCGCACGGAGCGGTCGGCGCCGGCCGAAGTCGCCGCACGTCCCCTCACCGGCACCGCCACGGTCGCGGCCGCGACCCCCCGCACGCAGAGCCCGATTCTCTACCGCGTCAAGCGGGGCGACACGCTCTTCTCCATCGCGCGCCTGTTCGACACGACGGTGGCCCGGATCAAGAGCGTCAACCGCCTCCGTGGGAATGCGGTCGTCGCCGGCGCCCGGCTGAAAATCGCCCGCTAGGTCCCGTCCTGCGGGTGGCAGGAAGTGCCACCCGCTCGCCCGAGTCGCACCGCGGATTTCAAGACATTCCCAGGCAATTCCCGTCATTTCCTCGCCAATCACGCTGACGCGCCCCTTGCACATCCGGAACGCGTGCTGGCGTGCATCCGGACGGCGGCGGTCTTCGGCATCGATGCCTGTCCCGTGCAGGTCGAAGTGGACGTCTCCTTCGGCCTGCCGTCCTTCACCGTCGTCGGGCTGCCCGACGCCGGCGTGCGGGAGAGCCGCGACCGGGTGCGTAGCGCCATCCGGAATTCCGGCTTCGAATTTCCGCCGCATCACGTCACGGTGAATCTGGCCCCGGCGGATCTGCGGAAGGCCGGGTCGTCGTTCGATCTGCCCATCGCGCTCGGCGTGCTGGCCGCGACCGGGCTGGTGACGCGGCGGGAGATCGCGGACGTGCTCGTGCTCGGCGAACTGTCGCTCGACGGCGGGATCAATCCCGCGCGCGGCGTGTTGCCGATTGCGGCCGCGGCCCGGCGCGATCGCGTCCGGGGGCTGCTGCTCCCCGTGCCGAACCGGGCGGAAGCCTCGGTCGTGGACGGCCTCGATCTCTATCCCGTGCAGTCGCTGACGGAGGCCGTGGCGGCACTGAACGACCCGGCGGCCTTTCGCGACGGGGTGCCGCCACTCGCCGTCGCGACCGGCCCGGCGAGGGACACGACCGGCGACGGCGACTTTGCGGACGTCCACGGGCAGGCGCTGGCGCGCCGTGCGCTCGAGATCTCCGCCGCGGGCGGCCACAACACCCTCATGGTCGGGCCGCCCGGATCGGGAAAAACGATGATGGCCCGGCGGGTGGCCGGCATCCTGCCGCCGCTGGTCTTCGACGAAGCGCTGGAGGTGACGTCGATCCACTCCGTCGCCGGCCTCCTGAGGGCGGGCCACGGGCTGATCACGCACCGTCCGTTCCGCGCGCCGCATCACACCATTTCGGACGTCGCCCTCGTCGGCGGCGGACAGAACCCGAAGCCCGGCGAGATCAGCCTGGCGCACGAGGGCGTCCTGTTTCTCGACGAGATGGCGGAGTTCAGCCGCCATGTGCTCGAAGTGCTGCGGCAGCCTCTCGAGGAGGGCTCCGTCCGGATCGCCCGCGCGGCGCGCACGGTCGCATTCCCTGCCCGCTTCATGCTCATCGGAGCGATGAATCCCTGCCCGTGCGGCTACCACGGCAGCCCGTCGCGCCCGTGCCGCTGCTCGCCGCTGCAGATCGCGCGGTACGAGGCGCGGCTGTCGGGGCCGCTGCGCGATCGCATGGACCTGACCGTCGGCGTGGCCGCGCTGCCGGCTCGAGAGCTGACACGGGCGCCCGGTGGCGAATCCTCCGACCAGATCCGCACACGCGTCGTCGCGGCACGACGCCGCCAGATGGAACGCCGCGGCAGGCTGAACGCGCGACTGCACGGGCGCGCGCTGCGCGGCTGCACCGAGCTGCGGGGTCCCGTCGCCCGGATGTTCGACGCCGCGCTCGCCCGCCTCGCGCTCACCGCGCGCGGCCACGACCGGGTGCTGCGGGTGGCGCGCACGATTGCGGATCTGGACGAGGCCGAGGACGTCAGCGAGGCACACCTCGCGGAGGCGCTGCAGTTCCGGGACTGACCGGATGCGGCCGTCGATGCCGAAGCCAGCCACAGCTCATCTGTAAATTGGTCGCGGCGATTGCGGCCGCCGGGCCGTGGTAGAGTCTTCGCTCACCAATTCGACAGGCTCGCAATTCGGGTGGAGGGGCTTGGCTTCACGTCGCTATTCGATCGTCCTGGCGGACCGCACCAGTGGTGTGGTCCGGCGCTTCACGCTGCCACTCTGGCCGGCGCTGGCAGGCGTGGCGTTCGTCTTCGCGCTGCCGGTCCTCGTGGGGCTCGGCGCACGCTGGAGCGCGCACGCGACGATAGCCGAGCTCGATCGCACCAACACGGCCCTCCAGATTGAAAACAGCAGCTATCGCGACGCGACCGGGCATCTGACGACGCAGCTGGCGTCGCTGCAGGCGGCCGTGGATTCGCTCGGGGCCAAGGCGGCCGTGGATCCGGAAGCCCGGCGCGCGATGGACAGGCTGCCCGCGGTCGTGCGATCGCGCGCGATGGGCGGCGGCGCGTCGAGCACCCTCGCGCCGGCCCTGAGTGCGTTCCCGGCGCCGGAAGACACGTTCGGCGCGCTGCGCGACCTGCTGGGCGTGCTCGAGAACCGGCTCGATCTCGTGCGGAACGGCGTCGAGCGCAGGCACGCGCTGGCAGCCGCGACCCCGTCGATCTGGCCTGTGGCCGGCTGGCTCTCCTCCCCCTTCGGTGTGCGGCGCGACCCGTTCAGCGGCAGCACGGACTTCCATCCTGGTCTCGACATTTCCGCGGACCACGGGGTCCCGGTGCATGCGCCGGCCGACGGTCTGGTCACAAGCGCGGCTCCGAACGGCAACTACGGCAACCTCGTCGTAGTCGAGCACGGCTACGGCATCACGACCCGGTACGGCCACCTGTCGCGGTTTGCGGTCTCACCGGGCGACGCCGTCAGTCGCGGCGACGTCATCGGGTTCGTCGGCTCGACGGGGCGTTCGACCAGCCCGCACCTGCACTACGAGATCCTGCTCAACGGCCAGCTCACCAATCCCCTGAAGCTCCTCGCCGGCCGCTGACGGCGCGCTCCGGCTCCGTCCCGGCGATTCTCACACGGCCCGCCGTCACCCCATCCGCACCGGTCTGACCTTTCTCCGCGATACGAGCGTCACGTCGGCTGGTCCGCCGGGAACGCCCCTCGATGTTGTACAATCGCTGGATACCCTGACCTGATTTCCCCTGATGATTGTTGATACTCTGCTCGCGAAAGTCATCGGCACGCAGAACGAGCGTGACCTGAAACGTCTGAGGCCCATGGTTGCGGCCGTCAACGCCCGGGAGCCTGAAATCCAGGTGCTCTCCGAGGAACAGCTGCGCGGCAAGACGGCCGAGTTCCGTCAGCGGCTCGCCAGCGGCGAAGCGCTCGACGACCTGCTCCCGGAAGCCTTCGCCGTCGTCCGCGAAGCGGGCCGCCGCGTGCTGAACATGCGGCACTTCGACGTCCAGCTCATCGGCGGCATCGTCCTGCACCGCGGGCGCATCGCCGAGATGAAGACGGGCGAGGGCAAGACGCTCGTCGCCACCCTTCCGGCCTATCTCAACGCCCTCGTCGGCAAGGGCGTCCACGTCGTCACGGTGAACGACTACCTGGCGCGTCGCGACTCGGAGTGGATGGGCCGCCTCTACCGCTACCTGGGCATGACGGTTGGCGTGATCCAGCACGACCTGAACGACCTCGAACGGCAGGCCGCCTACGGCAGCGACATCACCTACGGGACCAACAACGAGTTCGGGTTCGACTACCTGCGCGACAACATGAAGTTCGACCTCACGCAGTACGTCCAGCGCGGGCACCACTTCGCGATCGTGGACGAAGTCGACAGCATCCTGATAGACGAGGCGCGGACGCCCCTCATCATCTCGGGCCCCGCCGAGGAATCGACCGACCTCTATTACGAGGTGGACCGCATCATTCCCAGGCTGACCCCTGGTGCGGTGACGCAGGGCAACGTGAAGGCGGAGGATCGGGAAGAGCTCGAGAAGACCGGCGACTACCTCGTTGACGAAAAGCACAAGACCGTCACGCTGACCGAGACGGGCATGGCCAAGGCCGAGAAGATGCTCGAGCACCGGCTGCAGCCG
>JANPJN010000534.1:0-12195 GCA_031425515.1 Acidobacteriota bacterium
GACGATGGCCGACAACCTCGACCTCGACGTCAGCGGCATCATGAGCGACACGGAGACACTGGACGCCGCCGCCGACCGGCTGTTCGACGAGGTCCTGGCCGTGGCCTCGGGAAAACTGACCGCCGCCGAGCGGCTCGGGCACCGCGAGTTCGCCATGCACCGGCGGAATCCGACCATCTGATCCCTGATCGCGGCGTCCTGTCGGGCGCCGCCTGGAGCTGACCGATGCCTGATGCGTCCGCGCAGACGACCCCGCGCGACCCCGCCGCTTCGTCCGGGCCCATCGGCAGGTTCCGATGGGCCATCTGCGCGCTCCTGTTCTTCGCCGCGACGATCAACTACATCGATCGCCAGGTGATCGGGATCCTCAAGCCGACGCTGCAGGCCGAGTTCGGCTGGTCGGAGATGGACTACGGCGACATCGTCTTTGCTTTTCAGCTCGCATACGGCCTCGGGCTGCTGGCGGCCGGCCGGTTGATGGACTGGCTGGGGGCGCGCACCGGCTTCGCCCTGGCCATCGTGATCTGGAGTCTGGCGGCCATGGCTCACGCCCAGGCTGCCGTCTTCGGCGGCTCCGCCGCGCAGGTGCTCGCGCTTGCCGGCCTCACCTATTCCGCATCGGTCGCCGGCTTCATCGTGGCGCGCATGGCGCTGGGCTTCGGCGAGGCGGGCAATTTCCCCGCGGCCATCAAGGTGGTCGCCGACTGGTTTCCAAAGCGCGAACGCGCATTCGCGACTGGCATCTTCAACTCCGGCACGAACATCGGCGCGCTCCTCACGCCGCTCATCGTCCCGTGGATCACCCTGCGATGGGGCTGGTCGTGGGCTTTCATCGCCACCGGGGCCGTCGGTTTCGTCTGGCTGGCGTTCTGGTGGGCCCTCTACGATCACCCGGAGCGCCACCCACGACTCGATGCCGCCGAGCTTCGCCACATCCGGAGCGATCCGCCCGATTCCACGGAGAGGATTCCCTGGCGCATGCTGCTCGCACATCGCCAGACGTGGGCGTTCGCCGCCGGCAAGTTCCTCACCGATCCCGTGTGGTGGCTCTACCTGTTCTGGGTGCCGGACTTCCTCCACCGCAATCACGGCATCAACCTCGCGACCATGGGCCCGCCGCTCGTTGTCATCTATCTCGTCGCCGACTTCGGGAGCATCGGAGGAGGCTGGCTCTCGTCACGCCTGATCCAGCGGGGATGGTCGGTCAATGGTGCGCGCAAGACCGCGATGCTGGCCTGCGCGGTGGCGGTGCTGCCGATGGTGTTCGCGTCGGGCGCCCGGGATCTCTGGGTCGCGGTGGCGCTCATCAGCGTCGCGGCAGCCGCGCATCAAGGCTGGTCGGCGAACCTGTTCACGCTCGTGTCGGACATGTTTCCGAAACATGCCGTGGGATCGGTCGTGGGTTTCGGGGGGATGGCGGGAGCGGTCGGCGGAATGCTGATCGCAAAGCTGACGGGCTATCTGCTCGACGCCACCGGCAGCTACGTGCCAGTGTTCCTGATCGCGGCCTTCGCCTACATCGTCGCGCTGGGAGTGATCCACCTGCTGGTGCCGAAGCTGGAGCCGGCACAGGTGGGCCAGGTGGAGTAGAGGGCACCGGCGCCGCGATAGTCGCGACGCAGGTGCCGAGACGCTGTTACTGGTTGCTGCCCGCGCAGCTGCCCGCGACCTGACGCACTGACGCCACGCGCAACGTGCGCGCGCCGCCCATGCCCGACATCGAGCCGCTGGACGCGGTCATCGATCCGCTCGCCGAACCAGTCGAACCGCTCGCCGACGCGCTCGGAGAAGCGGTCGTGGACCTCGTGCTGCCCGCGGTAGCACCAGTGGACGGCGCCGCCGTACCGGTGGCCGAAGGAGAGGTCGCACCGGTCGCCGACGGAGATGTCGCACCGCTCGCTGACGGAGACGTCGCACCGGTCGAGCCCGTCGCGCCCATCGTCCCCATGTTGTGAGCCGGCGCCGCTTCGAACGACCCCGTGATCTCGACGCGGGAGTTCACGTAGCGCTGCAGATCACCCGACTGCCCGCCCACGAGCATGTAGGAGGCGCCGGCCGCGGCCGTTGCGCCGCTCGGCGAGTCCGTGCGCGCGCCGCTGCCGTATGCACCCGAGGTCGCGCCGGTGCCCGACGAGGTCGAGCCCGTCGTGCTGGGCGCGGAGGCGGTTGACCCGGCGTTCACACCCGCGGTCGCCCCGGTCGAGCCCGTGGTGGAACCGGCTGTGGTCCCGGTGGCTGAACCCGTCGCGCCCGTCGAGGGCGTTCCGGTCATCGCGCCGGTCGTGCTCCCGGAGGCCCCGGTCGAGCCCGTCGACCCCATCGAGGCCGAGCCGCCTGCGACGCTGGCGCTGACCAGCATGAAGTTCGCGGCAGCAGGGCTGGCTGTCCCAGCCGTGCCGGTCGCACCGGTCGTGGCCGTCCCGGTCGTAGCCATCGTGCTGCCGGCGCCCGACACCAGACACCCGGTGACGACGACGTTCTGCCCCTGCGTGCGGCTGCCTGCCGTCGTGCCCGTCTGCGGTGTCGTTCCAGACGTCGACTGCGCCGCCGCGCCGACGCCAAGCGCAACCGCCATCATCGTCCCGAAAAGAAATTGCCGTTTCATGTAACGCCCCTCCGTGGTTAGTAAAGTCGAGGTGCCCTTCGCGTGGCACGGTCCCGTGGCCCTTGTGCAAATGCGAGCCCACTGCGGTGCCACGGCTGGACGACGAAATCCTCAACAGGCGCCCAGTTGAGGTGCAGCGACCTCTGCCGCCGGTGTATGCGCCGATGACAGCGGCTGTGCAAAGCGACACCCTGACGATGTAGTGCAGGGCCTGTAAACGGCTCGTATTGACGCCCGTCCGAAACTCCATATACTCGTCCCCGACCACATGATGCCCGCGACCCGCTCCTTCCTTCGGTTCTCAATTCCCCTGGTAGCCCCGCTGCTGTTTGCCGCAACGCTGACGCGCGCGCAGACCCCGGCCGTGCCGCCACCTGGACAGCCGCAGGCTCCGGCCGGACGAGGCGCAGCGCAGCCGCCCGTGACCGGACGAGGCGGCGGCAATCAGGGACAGGGGAGGGCGGGCAGTCCCGCGTCGCAGCGGCCTCCCGAAACCCGCGTGGCGCAGTCCTATCCGGCTGAACAGGTGGACCCCGGCCGCGTGATGTTCGCGTCGCAATGCGGGTTCTGCCACGGCCGCGACGCGATGGGCGGTGAGACGGGCCCCGACCTGACGCGCTCGATGCTCGTGGCAGAGGACGTCCGCGGCGACAAGATCGCTCCGGTCATCCGCGCGGGCCGTGCCGAGAAGGGCATGCCCCCGTTCAACCTGCCCGACACCGACGTGGCCAACATCGTCGCGTTCATCCATGATGCGAAGCTGAAGTCGGAGTCGCTCGAAGGCAGCCGCCGTGGCGTGGACGTCGCGGATCTCCAGACCGGGAACGCGCAGGCAGGCCAGCAGTTCTTCAACGGTGCGGGCGGCTGTGCCGCGTGCCACTCACCGGCCGGGGATCTCGCCGGGCTGGCCTCCCGGCGCCAGGGCCTGCTCCTCATGCAGCGCATGCTGAACCCGGGCGGACGAGGCAGCAGCCCCGCCGCCGTTTCCACGGCGACGGTCACGCTGCCCTCGAAGGAAACCGTCAAAGGAAAGCTCGCGTACCAGGACGAGTTCACCGTCGCGATCACGGATGCCGGCGGCTGGTACCGCTCCTGGCCGGCCAGTCAGGTGAAGGTGACCGTGACCAATCCGCTGGATGCGCACATCGCGCTGCTTCCGAAGTACAGCAGCGACGACCTCCACAACGTGATGGCCTACCTGCAGACGCTGAAGTAAATGAGCCTACGAATGATGCGTCGATACCGGTTCCTGCTGATTGCCCCGCTGGCACTCGCGTTCCACGCCGCGGCTGCCGCGCAGGGGCTCGACCCTGCGATGCTGCTCAAGCCGCCGGCCGACAGCTGGCCCACCTACCACGGCGACTACAGCGGTCAGCGGCACAGCCGCCTCACGCAGATCACGCCGGCCAACGTCCACGAGCTCAGTCTCGCGTGGTCGTTCCAGACCGGCCAGACCGGCGGCGTCAAGGCCAGCCCGATCCTCGTCAACGGCGTGATCTACGTGACCATGCCCGACAACATGTGGGCCGTGGATGCACGGACCGGCCGGCAGATCTGGCGCTACACCTATCCGGCCAACACCGGCTTCAAGATCGGGCATCGCGGCGCGGCGGTTTACAAGGACACGGTCTACCTGACCACGCCGGACGCGCACCTCGTCGCCCTCGACGCGCGCGATGGCAAGGTCAAGTGGGACGTGGTCGTGGCGGACGCCAAGAAGGGCTACTGGTCCACCATGGCGCCGCTGGTGGTCGGCAATCACATGCTCGTCGGCGTCTCCGGCGACTTCGACAACCTGCCCGGGATGCTGAAGTCGTTCGATCCCGACACGGGCAAGCTGCAGTGGATCTTCTACAGCACGCCGCCACCCGGCACGCCCGGGTCGATTGCCGGGGGCGCGACCGGCGGGCAGATGTGGATGACGGGCACGTACGATCCGGAATTGAATCTTGTGTATGTGGGCACCGGAAACCCGACGCCTGTGCTGAACGGCGAGGCGCGCCCGGGCGACAACAAGTGGACCTGCAGCATCCTGGCGCTGCGTCCGGAAACCGGGGAGCTCGTCTGGGGCTTTCAGGTATCGCCCCACAACACGCACGACTGGGACGCCGCGGAAGTGCCGGTGCTCGTGGACGGGCTGTTCAACGGCCAGCGCCGCAAGATGGTGATGCA
Organism: Acidobacteriota bacterium; assembly: GCA_031425515.1. Taxonomy (GTDB): domain Bacteria; phylum Acidobacteriota; class Vicinamibacteria; order Vicinamibacterales; family 2-12-FULL-66-21; genus JALZOC01. Next base: position 4,778 of record JANPJN010000534.1, read on the forward strand.
GGCCTCCCGGAATGGCTACTTCTTCGTGCTCGATCGCGTCACCGGCAAGAACCTCCTGACCACGCCGTTCGCCACCGTGAACTGGGCGAAGGACATCGACGCCGAAGGGCGACCGGTGCCGAATCCGGACATGGAGCCGGCGCGGGACGGCCGCCTCGTGGCGCCCAACGAAGGCGGCGGCACCAACTACCGCTCGCCGAGCTTCGATCCCGCGACGGGCCTGTTCATCGTGAGCGCCCAGGACGGCTACGGCATCTACTTCTACAAGAAGGAGCACGGCGACTACGGCTGGGCAGGCGCCGACTACGGCGTGTGGGGGAAGGGCAGCATCCGCGCGATCGACTACCAGACGGGGAAAGTCCGCTGGGATCATCCGATCGGAGGCGAGGGAAGCGCCGGCATACTCACGACGGCGTCGGGGCTGACCTTCACGGGCGACACGGGCACGAGCGTGATGGCGCTGCGCACGACCGACGGGGCCACGCTGTGGCACTCGAGCACCGGACGGGTAGGCAACGGCCCCGTGACGTATGAGCTGGACGGCCGGCAGTACCTGCTCGTCGGCGGCGGCTCCGGGCTCTACGCATTCGCTCTGCCCGTGCGATCGCCGGCTCGCGCCGCCGCCCCAGCGAGATAATCGGCCGCTCACTACATCGCCGGCTCGATCGTCTTCGTCTTCGTGTTCGTCTTTGCCGAAGTGACTTCGGCGGGAGTTTGCTGAACCAGAGGCCGCGTCTCAACGATCGCGGAAGAGCGTGTCCTGCACCCCGCGTGCACCGACGGCGCCGGCCAAATACACCCCGCCCGCGTCAGGCATTCGCTCGAGCTCGTCGGCCGTCATCTGCTCCCGCGCCGAGGTCACGAAGAGATCGCCCATGGCCGCACCTCCGAACACGGGGCAGGTCGGATTCTTCGCCGGGACGGCAATCGTCCGATCGAGCCGTCCGTCCGGCGTGTAGCGGCAGATCCGCGCGGCACCCCACTCGGCATTCCAGAGGCATCCCTCCGCGTCGATGACCGAACCGTCCGGCGTGCCCGGTGGATCGCCCAGCACGACAAAGGGACGGACGTTCGCGACCGCAGCGGTCGCGGCGTCGTAGTCACACTGCATGATCCGACGACGGTTCGAATCGCAGAAGTACATCGTCCGGCCGTCGAGGCTGAAGCAGATGCTGTTGGGGATGTGCACCCCGCCGAGATCCAGCCGCCGCAGACCGTGCGCCGTGGAGTACTGGTAGAAGCTCCCGAGAGGCGCGTCTCCAGGATCCTCGTTCATCGTCCCGAACACGAAATTCCCCGAGCGATCGGTGCGCCCGTCGTTCACGCGTGTGGTGGCGATCTCGAGTTCCACCGTGACAATTGGTCTCGTCGAAAGCGCAGCGTCCGGGGAATCGTCGATGTCGGCGAAGCACAGCCCCTTGGCGAAGGCGAGGAGCAGCGAGCCCGACTGGCAGATTGCCAGCGAGCCGAGCCGGCTCGGAAGCGACCAGGAGCGTGTGGCCCCGGTCGCCAGCGAATGGCGCCAGAGGCGGGCGGACTGGATGTCGGTCCAGAGCAGGGACTCACGCGCACCCCACCAGAGGAGACCTTCGCCGAGTGTGCATCGGCAATCCACCGCCAGCACCGCGGAAGGGAAGCCCTCAGGCGCGGTGCTCACCGTCCGGCGCTCCAGCCCCCGTCGATGATGAGCGCGCTGCCGGTGATGAAGGTCGCCTCGTCGCTCGCGAGATACAGCACCGCCGCCGCGATCTCGTCCGGCCGTCCCATTCGCCCGACCGGCTGCGAGGCCGTCATGTCGCGGTACGCGGCCTCGGGATCCGGATACTCCTTGAGCCTGGCCGACACGAAGGGCGTTTCGACGCGGGCAGGGCAGATGCAATTCACCCGCACGCCGTCGAGCGCGTGGTCGAGCGCCATCGACTTCGTCAGCCCGACGACCGCGAATTTGGTCGTGCAGTAGGCGAGGCGGTCGCGGATGCCGACGATGCCGCCGATGGAGGCGATGTTGACGATCGAGCCTTTCCGGCGGGCGAGCATGGCGCCGATGAAGGCCTTGCTGACGTTGAACACGCCGCGGACGTTGACGCCATAGAGGCGATCCATGTCCGCGCCCGTGGTCTGGAGCACCGTGCCGACGTGACCGACTCCGGCGTTGTTGACGAGGATATCGAGAGGCGCGCGGGCCTCGACGTGGGCGGCTGCTTCGGCGCATGCGGCCTCGTCCACGACATCGATCGCGCGGAACTCCGCCTGCCCGCCATCGCGCCGGATGGATTCGGCGACGCGCTGGCCTCCGGCGGCGTCGCGGTCGCCGACGAAGACGAAAGCGCCCGCAGCGGCGAGGGCCTGAGCCGTGGCTTCGCCGATACCCGAGCCAGCCCCGGTTACGAACGCGTGCTTGCCTTCCAGACGGAACATGCGCCTCCTACGATTGCGCCCAGGGCGCCTGTGTGAAGAGCCCGCCATCTACCATGATGGTCTGGCCGGTGATGAACGACGCGGCATCGCTTGCGAGAAAGGCGACCGCCCGGGCGATGTCCTCCGGCGTGCCGATACGACGCAGCGGCGTCTGGCGTCCCCAGGTGCCGGCGTAGTCGGGGAGCTCGAGCCTGGTGCGCTCGACTTCCACCGCGCCGGGCGCGATGCAGTTGACGCGGATGCGGAGCGGACCGAGCTCCACCGCCGCGACTTTGGTGAGCATCTCGATGCCGCCCCGGCTGGCCGTGTAGGCGATGAGCCCCGGGAACGGAACCTTGTTGCTGCCGGAGCCGATGTTCACGATCGCGCCGCCGCCGTGATCCTTCATGTGCAGGGCCGCCGCCTGCATGCAGAGGAAACAGCCTTTGAGGTTGGTGCGGATCACGAAGTCCCAGTCGTCTTCCGTGACGTCGAGGAGCGGTGACCAGGTCTGCACGCCGGCGTTGTTGACCAGCAGATCGAGGCGGCCGAAGCGGGCGACGACCTCGGCGACCATGCGGCGGACGTCGGGCCGGAGGCCGACGTCGGCCTGGACCGCGAAGGCGTCCACACCCAGGCGGCGGAGCTCATCGGCGGTCTGCTCGGCGGCGTCGGGCGAGGCGGGGTAGTTCACGGCAATCGCGCACCCGTGGCGGGCGAGCTCGTGCGCGATGCCTTTGCCAATCCCGCGTTCTGAGCCGGTGACGATTGCGGCGCGCCCCTTCAGGCTCTGGGTGTCGGACATCGTTGCCAACTCTGGTGTCTCGTCTCCGCCGTTCGGGTATCGCGGATCAGTGAAGGATTGCGAAGGAGCCGTCTTGAAGGGCCACGGCGGCCACCAGGCCCCACACCGGCACCGGCGCCGCGTTCGTCTGCGCGCCGAGCCGGCTGCCGCCGCGGTCGAGCGCCTGCCAGGCCAGCGTGCCGCCGCGCGCCCAGCCCGTGCCCTCCGTCCAGGCCACGAGCGTCGTGCCGTCGGCGCCGGTCGCGATGGACGGGTGCTTGCGTCCTGCCGGGCCGTCCATCCTCAGTGGTGTGGAGAAGGTGCGGGCGGCGGGGTCGAGCCGGGCGTAGTAAATCTGCTGTTCCGTCTCCCAGGCCGCTGCGAGCCCGGGGCCCGCCTGCGTGAGCGCGAAGGTGGACATGGGGCAGGCGTCGAGCTTCCACGGCTGGAGCACGACAGGTTTGCCGGGGCCGGTGCCGAGCGTCAGCCACGCGGCGTTGCGATACAGGCCGTCGGTCGCCGTGCGGTAGAGGATGTGGACCGAGCCTGACGCGTCCACGAGGGCGCGCAGACCGCAGCATCCGCAGGCGCCTGTCGAGGCCTGAGGGGCGGGCTCCGCGCGCGCAAACGTGGCGCCGGCGTCCTTCGATGTCGCCACGTAGACCGTGCGATGCGCCTCGCCGTCCTTGATGCCCTGCGCGTGCCAGGCGACGTAGACGTTGCCGCCAGGATCCGCCGCGACCGTCGCGCCGTCGATACCGGTCGATCCGGCCGCCACATTGCCCTGCGGCTCGAACCGGGTTCTGTCGGCCGACAACCGTGCGTGCCAGACCGGGCGCTGCTTCCCGGGTCCGGCCAGTTCCTTCGCCCCGTACCACGCGACGTGCACGCGCCCCCCGGCGCCGAGCGCGAACTGTCCGCCGCGCACGGTCCCGCTGGCGAGGACGCTTCCCGGCACGCTGTTCACCCGCAGGGGAGCGGAGAAGGATTCGGCGGACGGACCGCGCACCGCGTAGTAGAGGTCACCACCGGCGGGCGCACCCTTGAAGAACAGCACGTGCACGGCTCCGGCGGCGTCCACCACCGCCTGCGGCTGAATGCCGGCGTCGGGGACACGCCAGAGATGGACGCGCGGGGCGGCGGCGGATCGCGGTGCGATGCCGGTGGCCCCGACGGAAGCCGCCGCGAGGATCGCAAGCGTGACGATCGCAGTGCATGAACGCATTCGTGACCTCGAAGGAGAACCTGGCTCTCATCATACTTCCGCCCGCGCATACAATGGCGGGGCCGGAAGGGCGGAGCCATCCATGTATCCAGTGCTGTTCACGATCGGCGGACTCGAGATCACCAGCTTCGGTGTGCTCGTGGCGCTCGGGGCGCTCGCGGGCGTCTCGATGTTCCGTCGCGAGTTACTGAGGCGCGGCCTCCCGGAGAACGCGGTCGATGGCGCCATCGTCGGGGTCATCGCCGGCCTCGCGGGCGCCAAGCTGCTCTGGGTGTTCGAGCACCTCGGAGAGGAGCCGTTCACGTCGCTGCTCTTCAGCCGCGGCGGCCTGAGCTGGTTTGGCGGCCTCGTCGGCGGAGTAGGCGCGGCGCTCCTGTACTTCGTGATACGAGGCTATCCTCTCGTGCCGACGATCGCCGCGGCGACGCCCGCGCTGGCGGCAGGGCACGGCATCGGGCGCATCGGCTGCTTCCTGGTCGGCGACGACTACGGCCGTCCGACAAGTCTGCCCTGGGGCGTGGCGTTTCCCCAGGGCCTGCCGCCGACGCTCGATCGCGTCCATCCCACGCAGCTCTACGAAGCGGCGTTCCTGGCCGTCCTGACCGTGCTCCTCCTGCGCTGGCGCCGCGCGGGCGTGAGCGACCATGCCGTGCTCGGGCGGTACCTGATCCTGGCCGGCGCCGCGCGCTTCCTGATCGAGTTCCTGCGCATCAACACGCGTGTGCTCGCCGGCCTGACCGTCGCGCACTTCGCGGCGCTCGCGATGATGCTGGCCGGGGCGGCGCTCATCGCAATGGCGCCGGCCGCCCGCTCGGGGCGCGCGCGACCACAGGCCCGCTGAAACCAAACCTCATGACGACAAACCCGTTCGACAGCGACGACGAGACCATGCTGGATGTGCCGACCCGGGCGCCCGGGCCCATCGGCGCGCTGCCACTGACCGCAGACATGCTGAGGGACCGCCCGTCCGGCGATCTCTTCGGCTGGACGCAGAACGCCGGCATGGGGCTCGACCCCGCCCGTCTGGGCGGTCGCGAGTTCCTGATGCTCTCCACGCACGGCGGCATTCGCGCCCCCGACGGAACGCCCATCGCCCTCGGCTATCACACGGGTCACTGGGAGGTCGGCCTGCTGATGGAGGCCGCGGCGGGGACGTTCACCGCGGCGGGTGCCATTCCGTTTGCCGGCGCGTGCACCGATCCCTGCGACGGACGGTCGCAGGGCACCACGGCGATGTTCGACAGCCTGCCGTTCCGCAACGATGCCGCGACCATCTTCCGCCGGCTGATCCGATCGCTCCCGACGCGCCGCGGCGTCCTCGGCGTCGCCACCTGCGACAAGGGGCTGCCGGCGATGATGATGGCGCTCGCCGGAAGCGGAAGCCTCCCGTGCGTGCTCGTGCCCGGCGGCGTCACGCTGCCTGCCGCGCAGGGCGAGGACGCGGGACGGGTGCAGACCATCGGCGTTCGCTTCATGCACGGCGAGCTGACGCTCGAGCAGGCGGCCGAGGCAGGATGCCGCGCGTGCGCGTCGCCCGGTGGCGGCTGCCAGTTCCTCGGAACCGCCGCGACTGCCCAGGTCGTGGGCGAAGCGCTTGGCCTGTCGATCGGGCACTCGGCGCTCGCGCCGTCGGGCCATGCCATCTGGCTCGACATGGCGCGCCGCTCCGCCACCGCCCTGATGGATCTCGAGGCGCGAGGGATCACCGTTCAGCGCCTGCTGACCGACGCGTCCATCCAGAACGCGATGGTGACGCACGCCGCCTTCGGCGGATCGACGAACCTCGTGCTGCACATTCCGGCCATCGCGCACGCCGCTGGCCTGCGGCGCCCGACGGCTGACGACTGGGCGCGCCTGAGCCGGGAGGTGCCGCGGCTGGTGGACGCACTCCCGAACGGCCCGCGCAATCACCCGACGGTCGAGGTCTTCATGGCGGGCGCGGTCCCCGAGGTCATGCTGCACCTGCGCCGCGCGGGGCTGCTCGACACGACGGTCCTGACGGCCGGCGGCACCACGCTGGGCGAACAGCTCGATGCGTGGGAGGACTCCGGGCGGCGCTCGCGGCTGCGCCACACCCTGAAGTCGGATCACGGCGTGGACCCGGACGACGTGATCATGTCGCCGGAGCGGGCGGCGAGCCGTGGCCTGACGCCGACCGTGTGTTTTCCCGTCGGCAACCTCGTCCCCGACGGTTCGCTCATCAAAAGTACGTCCATCGATCCCTCCGTCGTCGGTCCCGACGGCATCTATCGGCTGACCGGTCCGGCGCGCGTGTTCCTCACCGAGCGGGACGCGATCAGGGCCATCAAGGAACGCACGATCAAGGAGGGTGACGTCCTCGTGCTGATCTGCCGCGGGCCGATGGGCGCCGGCATGGAGGAGACGTTCCAGTTGACCGGCGCGCTGCGCTACCTGCCGTTCGGCAAGCACGTCGCGGTGCTGACCGACGCGCGCTTCAGCGGCGTGTCCACCGGCGCATGCATCGGCCACGTGTCGCCGGAAGCGCTCGCGGGCGGCCCGATCGGCAAACTCCGCGATGGCGACCTGATTCAGATTGTGATCGACCGTAACAAGCTGGAAGGGACGATCGACCTCGTAGGCGACCCGACCGGCGAATACGGTGCGCTCTGGGGCGCCGCGGCACTAACGTCGCGCCCGGCCCGCGAAGACCTCGAAGCGGACCCGGCGCTACCGGCCGACACGCGCCTGTGGGCGGCGCTTCAGCACGCGAGCGGCGGCGTGTGGGGCGGGTGCGTGTACGACCCGGACCTGATCATCGCGAAGCTCGCGGGGGCGAAGAAATGACCGAACCACACCGGCCGATCGCGTGTCGGCAAAGAGCCACCACTCCGGCGGTAAACCGATGCAAGAATACAGTTGGTTGCACGGCATCGACTATCGAGCAATGATCGAGGTTGTCGGGAAGGAACCCGACTCGCGCAAGCTCGGACTTGCGGCGTGTGCGTGCGCCGGAAAGGCCGCGGGCTCACGTGACCACCCGCAACTTCAAGC
>JANPJN010000535.1:0-3897 GCA_031425515.1 Acidobacteriota bacterium
GGCAGTGGGGTGATGAAGTGGTCGTCGGGGCCGGGGATACCTCGGCGACGACGATTGTCGGATCCGCGTGGACGCGGGTCTCGACCTCGGGCGCGGCCGGCGGCGTGGCCCTGCACAATCCCGACAAGGCGGCCGCGAAGGCCACCACCGCGGGCGCGGCCCCGGCCAGTTACGTGGACGTCAGGTTCTACGCCGCCGCAGGCGTGCCCTATCGCCTCTGGTTCCGCATGAAGGCCCAGGGGGACTCCTACACGAACGACTCGATGTTCGTGCAGTTCAGCGGTGCGGTCACATCGACCGGCGCCGCCGCCAACCGCATCGGCACCTCCTCGGCCGCCATCGTCATTCTCGAAGAGGGGAGCGGCGGCGGGGTATCGGGATGGGGCTGGAACGACGACGGGTATGGCACTCTCGGTGCGCCGGTGTACTTCGCGACGTCAGGACTCCAGACCCTGCGCGTGCAGCAGCGGGAAGACGGCATCATGTGGGATCAGCTGGTGCTGAGCGCCGGCACGTTCTTCTCGGCGCGGCCGGGCCTGACGCGAGCCGATGCCACCGTGATTGCGCCCCAGGAGGGCCAGGGGATGGTCTCCTCGCACATCTATCCGTCGGCTGGCACCTATCCGATCCGGCTGACGGTGACTGACGACAAGGGGGCCACCGGCGCGGCATTCACCACGGTGGTGATCAGGTAGCCCGAAGGGGCCGAGGCGTCGTCAGCGCGTCACTTCGATGACCCGGATGCCGGCGTAATAGCTGAGGGCCGGCACCGCCTGGAGCAGCGCGCGATCGCTCTGATACAGGGCAGACACCTGCTTCTTCACCACAGGCAGGATTTGCCCGAGCTGGACGTGGGGCAAGCCGAAGGCCCGCAACCGGACTGAGGAAAACGGTGCGCAGAACTCCCGCAGCTCTGCGTCCGTCAACGGGCGCTCGAACGGAGAGATGTCCGGAGCGCGGTAGGGAATGAGGGATCGCACGAACTTGACCGTGGCGGAGTTGCGAACAGGCTCCTGAAAGATTGCGCGGCCGCCCGGCTTGAGCACCCGGAATATTTCGCGCGACACCAGCCTCAAATCGAGATGGTGCAGGATGGCAATCCCGAACACGAGATCGATGCTTCCGTCGGGAAACGGCAGATCGTGGGCCGACGCCACGATGAATCGGGCGCCGTCCGGCCTCCCGCTCAGCGTCATCCGTCGGATCGCGAGCCTGATCAACTCCTCGGAAATATCCACCCCCCACACATGGGCCCCCCGGGCCGCCAGGTGCACCGAGTTGGCTCCGGAGCCGCAGCCGAAGTCCACGATGCGGAAGCCCGAGACGTTTTCACCGAGCAGGTGGTACGCGTACTCGAGCGGATACGGCGTGTCGGCAGGCGGGTGCGAATACCGGGCGATGGTTCTCGGCGAGACCTTGAGCGCGGAATCGCTGGTCAGGCGGGCTTCGACAGCACTGCGCTCGATCTCGGCCGACTCCCAGCGCTGCATCGGCTGATTCTTATCGGTCATGCGACGTACCGCGGAATGACGATGACGGCACCCGCCTTCGTGCCATCGGCGGGTGACCACACCCGGCCATCGTGGGCCTCGACGATGCGGCGGGCGATCGCGAGCTTGAGGCCCGAGCCGCCCCGCCATTCATCGAAGGTCGTGAGCTCCGCGGGACCGGCCGAGGCCAGGCCCGGCAGGCGTTCGGCATCGCCGACGGCCACCCACGACACCGGGCGTCCCTCGAACGCGCGCGTGCCCTCCTCGACGAACAGCTGCGGGCTCGTGACCAGCTCACGCCGGAGCGCGAGCAGCAGGGACGTGAAGGCCGTGCGCAGGCGCGTGGCGTCTCCTGTGACGTGCCCGGCGCTTCCCCGGGTGGAGAGGGTGACGTCCACGACCGTGTCCTCCGGCGCCGGCAGCCCCTTGATGGCGTCGGCGAGCACGTCGCGCACGTCGATCGACTTCCGGTCGAACCGGAGCGTCCCCGCCTCGAGGTGCGACAGCTCGCTCATCTCCTCCGCGAGCGTCGTCATCCGTCCCCACGCCTTTTGCGATTCCGTGATGAACTTCCGCTGTCCGTCCGTCAACGTGCCATCGGCGCTGGTGAGGAGCATCCTGAGGTAGCCCGACCCGACGCTGATTGGCGTGCGGAGCTCGTGGACGGCCAGCCCGAGCAGGCGTGGCCAGTTCGGGTCCGAGGGGTCGGTGCGCATCCCTGCATTCTAGTGTCGCGCCCAGGGCGGAGGGAAGCTCCGGACGCCCAGCGGTGTTCTACCTCCTTAGCCGCGTAACCCGCATAGCCGGTCGAGTTGGGGGGAACGCGACTTCGGTGGTACGTTATCGAGGCTGGCCGTCCGGCCTCCTGGCCTCTGGAAGGTGTCCATGCTCATCCGAACCGCTTCACCGCTGCCGTCGTCCGAGATTACCGACGAGCAGGTGTATCTGCGCCGGCGCGAGTTTCTGAAGATTGCGGGGACCGCTGCCCTGGCGGGCGCCGCACCGCTCATCGCAGGGTGCTCGAGCCCGGAAGCCGAGGTGCGGGCGGACGCGGGCGGTTCCTTCTCGTCAGCTCAGGCGCCGCTCTCCGGGTACAAGGCCAGGGCGGTGGCGACCGACGAGAAGCTGAACACCTTCGACGAGATCACCAGCTACAACAACTTCTATGAGTTCGGCACCGGGAAAGGCGACCCCCGGCGGTATGCGGGCTCGCTCAAGACCAGCCCGTGGACGGTGAAGATTGAAGGGCACTGCGCGAAACCGGCCAATTATCAGATCGAAGATCTGATCAAGCCGTCCGCGCTCGAGGAGCGCATCTATCGCCTCCGCTGCGTCGAGCAGTGGTCGATGGTCATTCCCTGGATAGGCATTCCGCTCGCGGACGTCATCAAGCGCGCCGAGCCGACCTCGAAGGCGACCTTCATCGAGTTCACCACGCTGCTGCGTCCGTCGGAGATGCCCGGGCAGCAGAGCTCCGTGCTCGACTGGCCCTACACCGAAGGGTTGCGCATGGACGAGGCAATGCACCCGCTCACGATCCTGGCCGTCGGCATGTACGGCAAGACGCTCGTGAACCAGCAGGGCGCGCCGCTCAGGCTCGTCGTGCCCTGGAAATACGGGTTCAAGAGCATCAAGTCCATCGTCCGCATCCGCTTCATGGATCGGCAGCCGAAGACCGCATGGCAGGTGTCCAATCCCGGCGAGTACGGGTTCTACTCGAATGTGAACCCCGAGGTGGATCATCCCCGCTGGAGCCAGGCCACCGAGCGCCGCATTCCCGGGTATTTCAAGAATCACAAGACGCTGATGTTCAACGGGTACGGCGACCAGGTGGCGTCGCTGTACTCGGGCCTCGACCTCCGCAAGAACTACTGAGCCCCTGAGGACGATGCAGAAGGCGGTCAAGCCAGTCGTCTTCCTCGTGGCCCTCCTGCCGGCGGCGCTGCTGCTGTACCGGGGAGTCCGAAACGACCTCGGGGTGAATCCGGCCGAGACGCTGCAACTGGAAACGGGCGGCTGGGCGCTGAAGTTTCTCGTCTTCACGCTTGCCGTCACGCCTCTGCGCCGGCTCACCGGCTGGAACCGCATCATCCAGTATCGGCGGATGCTGGGGCTCTTCGCGTTCTTCTACGCGACGGCGCACGCGCTGTCGTACCTCCTGTTCGACCTCTCCTTCGCCTTCGGCGCCATGCTGGCGGACGTCGCGAAGCGGCCGTTCATCACGCTGGGGTTTCTCTCCTTTCTTCTGATGATTCCCCTGGCCGTGACCTCGACGAGGGGATGGATCCGGCGGCTCGGCCGCCGCTGGCAGATGCTGCACCGGCTCATTTATCTGAGTGCGATCTTCGGGGTGTTGCACTTCCTCTGGAAGGTGAAGGTCGCGACCGGCGAGCCCGTCTACTACGCC
>JANPJN010000536.1:0-4322 GCA_031425515.1 Acidobacteriota bacterium
GCACGCGCGCTATCTGGGCCGCGTGGAATCGATCCTCGACACCGACCGCGCCTCGAGGCAGCAGGCGCTCTACGTACAGGACGAGATCAAGCTAGGGTGCCGGGTCATCGTCAATGCGGGCCTTCGCTACGACCGCTACGAGGAGTTCTCCAGAGTCACGCCGCGTGCGGCGCTGATCGTGCTGCCCTCGTCTTCTCAATCGTTCAAATACCTGTACGGCAGCGCATTTCGCGCCCCGAATGAAAACGAGCTCAACGTCGTCTACTACGGACCGCGGGTCCGATCGCTGCGGCCGGAATCCATCGACACGCATGAGGTCGTCTGGGAACGGTATCCCAACGACCGCCTCCGCACCTCTGTCTCCGCCTACTGGTACAACGCTGACCGCCTGATCACGCCGGCGTTCGACGACAGCGCCTTTCTTGGGGTGTCGTTCGTCAACCAGGGGCAGGTGCGCGCGAAGGGGGTCGAGCTCGAGGCCCAGTGGCGCCTCAAAGGTGAAGCGCGCACGCTTGTGAGTTACGCACTCCAGACCGCCGTGGACCAGCAGACAGGTGCGGGATTGGCGAACTCGCCACGCCACATCGCCAAAGGCCGCATCAGCCTTCCCGTTCCTGGACGGGACTCGTTCGTGTCGGTGGAGGGGCAATACCTGAGCAGCCGCACCACGGTGGCGGGCCCTCCCGTGTCCGCCGCCGCGACAGTGTCCGTGCACTTCGTCCGCCCGATCGGCCGATCGTGGGAGCTCTTTGGAGGCGTGCGTAACGCCCTCGACGCCAGATACTCGGACCCCGTCTCGGAGCAGCACAAGCAGGACGCCATCGAGCAGAATGGGCGCACGGCACGGGTCGGGCTCCGCTGGAAGTTCTGGAATCCCTAGATCCGCGGGTTGACCGCCTGCCAGATGTGCATGACCGCATAGCTCCGCCACGGCCGCCAGGCCTGCGACAGAACTTCCGCCTCTTTCGCCGTCACGCCACCAAGATTATTGCGCAGGACGATGTCCTCCTTCGGGAAGGCGTCGGGCCAGCGAAGGGCGCGCATGGCGATATAGTGCGCCGTCCACGGGCCGATTCCTGGCAGTTGGGACAGCCGCGCAATCGAGGCGTCGGGATCGTGATGCGTCCCGGCGTCGAGGCAGGGCCCGTCAGAACTCTGCGCGTCCGCCAGCGCGAGGATGCTTCGGGAGCGCACGGCGATGATGCCGAGTCTGGCGATGTCATCGACGCTGGCCGCCGCAACGCGGGCCGGCGTGGGGGTGAGGCGATTCAATTCGCCAAAGGGCGTGACGAGCGGTTCCCCGAACGCCTCGACGAACCGGCACGAGAGCGTGGTGGCCCCCTTCACCGTGACCTGCTGGCCGAGGATCGCGCGGACGCCCATCTCGAATCCGTTGAAGGCACCAGGCACCCGCAGCCCCGGGTTTGCTCTGACCATCTGCGCCAGGCGCGGGTCTCTGCGCAGATGCTTCGCGATCAGATCGGGCCGCGCGTCGAGGTCGAAGAGCGCCCGGACGCGGCTCAGCAACGCAGGCAGGACAAGCGTCAGGCTTCTCGAGAACTCGACCATCAGCGCGTGCTTCCTTCGTGACTGCGTGACCTCGATCCAGCCCGTGGCCTTTCCGAGGTGCACGGTCCTGGCATACGACGTGTCCGTGACGTGCTCGACGCCCCTGAGCACCCGGCCCGCGAGAAAGGCGAGAATGCCCTTCCAGTCGTACGGCGGTCGATACGAGAGTTGCAGCGTGGATGTCTCGCCGCCGGCGATGGCGGCTTTTCCTGCCGTCGCCTCCCGGCGCAGGCGCGTCGGGGGCATCCGATAACACCTCTCGAACGCGTCGTTGAATCGACGCAGGCTCGAGAAGCCGCTGGCGAAGGCGACGTCTGTAACGGGCCAGGTCGTGTCGGTCAGAAGTTGTTTCGCGAGCAGCAGGCGGCGTGTCAACAGCAACTGGATGGGAGAGACGCCGAACTCCTTCTGGACGATGCGTCGGATCTGGCGGGAGCTGAGCTCGAACCGATCCGCGATATCTTCGAGGCTGGCCTTCTCGTCGAAGTCCCCCTCCTCCAGTTGCTGGACGATCGAACGGGCGATCCGTTGCGCATCGTCCACGGGCGCGTTCCCGGGCGCCAGTTCCGGACGACACCGCAGGCAGGGTCGAAAGCCGGCGTGCTCTGCCCTCTGCGGCGTCTCGAAGTAGCGGCAGTTGACGGCCTTCGGGGTCCGTGCGGGACAGATCGGCCGGCAGTACACGTCGGTCGATGTGACGCCGACGAAGAACACGCCGTCGAATCGGGCATCGCGGGCTGTCAGGGCGCTGTAGAGTGTGCCGCGGTCCTGGTCCATGCCTCCCACCATACGGTCAGGACGCCCGCGCGTCCAGCCGTTTTCGGACATGTCAGTGGATCTGGCACCGCGTCCGGAAATGGCGAGCGCAAGCGGGCGCGTGCGACGTATCGTCAGGTGGACGTGACAGAGGGAGGACGGGCCATGAGCAGGGTCAATCACACATCACAGAGGCGATGCGTCTACACGGTCGTGGACTCACCTGTCGGCAGACTTACGCTGGTGGCGACCGACGCCGGGCTTGCCGCGATCCTGTGGGAGAACGACCGTCCAGCGCGTGTGCCGCTGGACATCGGGGAGGAAGACGAAGAGCACCCCGTGCTCGTCCAGGCCGCGCGTCAGCTCGAGGAGTATTTCGCTGGCGTACGGAAGGAGTTCGCGCTGGAGCTGGACGTCGCCGGCACGTCCTTCCAACGGAAGGTGTGGGACGCGCTGATGACGATTCCGTTCGGGGAGACACGGTCCTACGGGCAGATCGCGGCGCAGATCGGAGCGCGTGCCGCGGTGCGCGCCGTGGGGGCGGCCAACGGCCGGAATCCCGTGTCGATCGTCACGCCCTGCCACCGTGTGATCGGGTCCACCGGCAAGCTGACCGGCTTTGCCGGCGGGCTCGGGGTCAAGGCACAGCTGCTGGCATTCGAAGCCGCGTCGACCGGCCTGTTTCCGTCCTGAAGGGCATTCCTGCCGGCCCGCGCGGCGAGACGCACTCCGACCATCAACGCCCGAGGACCGCGACCGGCCACACGTGCGAGTGCTCGCCCATCCGGGACACGACCGCCACCACGGACATGCGGCGGGGATGCTGTGCCCGACGGGTAATCGTCAGCGTGGCTGTCTGGCCAGTCGTGACCGTGGACTTGTCGAGCGAGACCTCGACATACTGCCTGCCGTCCTGCGCCCCCGTCAGATCGAAGGCCGACACCGCCCATTCGAGGCCAGGCTGGCTCGCCGCCGCATCCATCGTGATCGTGACGACCTCGCCTTCCGTCGCCGCGCGGACGGTCGGGAGCCGTGGCACGAGCGCGAGGTACGGTCGATGCTCGACGTCGGGCACGCAGGGGTCGCGGCCCTCTGCCGCGGCGCGATTGGACCAGGCTCGCCGCACGACGAATCCGCTGTCCACGACGTCCGTGTTCTGCGCGATCACTCCACACGGGTCCATCGGCTCGACGCCAGCGGCCGTGAATCCCAGGTTCTCCGAGCTCTGGAGGAATGCGAATCCTTTTCTTGCGGTATCGGGGCTCGTCACGAGCTCCAGCACCTCGTGGCTCGCCGTAGCGGTGAGCGCCGCTTCATCGAGGCACCGGGGCATGACGGCATACGCGACCGACGTGCCGTCCAATCGCAGCGCCTTGTGGTAGCCGCGCGGGCCATCATCGCAGTAGCGGGGAACGAACGCGTCCCTGAGGCGCACTCCTCCGGGGAGGTACACGAGCAGTGCGGTATCCGGATCGAGCACGCCCAGGCGACCGGCTCGTGCCTCGCGTCGCAGCAGCGCCGAGACGTCGACCGCATGAACCTGAGGAGGCAAGGTGGCCGTCAGCCGTACCGCCCGGCCCGGCCGGCCGTCGCCGACGCAGTCACCTTCTTTCGCGCAGTAGCCGTCGGTGACTTCGCGCCACCAGGCCGTGCGCGCGATCGTGTCGCCGAAGCGCTCGAGCCGTGCCACCAGGGCGGGGTCATCGCCGGAAAATGTGATGGTCACGATTCGGAGATGACGCACGAACGCTCCGCCGCGGTACACGACCCGCGGCAGACGCCTGGCGATGAGGTTGTCGGCGCCGGTCGAGGCCGGCTGCCGATCCGCCGCCGCGAGCCCGGGCGCCACGGACGGAGCTGCAGTAGCGCCGAGAATCCAGCAGAGCAGCCCGAGCACGCGAACGGCGGTCAGCACCGGCAGGAGGCGCACCTGACCCCACGTCGAGACGACGCGGCGCGGCTGCACCGCGTCCGCGAGGGGGACCGATCGACCGCCG
>JANPJN010000537.1:0-5442 GCA_031425515.1 Acidobacteriota bacterium
CGGCCTACCGGCGCGTGTGCCAGCAGATGCACCGGCTGATCGCCGGGCAGGCCGGACATCACGCGATCGCCGCGTCCATGCAGTTCGTTGATCACTCGGAAGTGGAGCTCGAGAGGCTGGGCTCGGAGCGGGCGCTCGAGCGCAAGCGGCAGGCGGGCTAGGCCGAATCAGTCGCCCTTGCGGCCGGTCCAGAAGCGGCCGTACTCGTCCAGGAAGCTGAGCGACTGGAAGGTCTTCATCCGATCGAAAAACAGCACGCCGTCGAGATGATCGGTCTCGTGCTGGATCACCCGCGCGGTGAAGCCGGACGCCTGAATCTCCATCCGCTTCCCCTGGCGATCATACGCGCGCACGCTGATCTGACGCGCACGCGGCACGCGGCCGCGGATATCCGGAATGCTGAGGCAGCCTTCCCAGTCCTCGACCACCTCCCGCGTCACGACCTCGATCTCCGGATTGATGACCGCCATCAGCGGCACATCCTCGTCGTCTTCGTCCGTCTCACGGTCGGGGTCCCGGCCGTCGTCCACGACGGGCGGAAAACCGCCCACGAAAATGCGCAAACTCTCGTGCACCTGCGGCGCCGCCAGCCCGACGCCCTGGTATTCCTTCATCGTTTCGAACATGTCGTCGATGAGCTGCTGGATCTTCGGGGTCCGGATCTCGGACGGGTGCAACGCCCGAGCCTTCGCGCGCAGCACCGGGTGCCCCATGCGCGCGATTTTCAGAATCGACATAGGCGGATTATACTTTTGATCCCCAGCGACTGTTCCCGGGCGACGTGTGCCCGATAAACCTTGTGGAAGCAAATATGAAGAACCGCCTGTTGATACTCGTCGTTTCCGTGGCGGCCGGCGCGGCCGGGTGTGCCGGCATCGAGCGCTCCAGCTCGCCGACCTCGCCGTCGGCCGGGGGCATCAACGCCCTCATGGGGAGCTGGACCTCCGCCTCGACGCTCATTCCCACGCCTGGCACCTGCACGGCCTTCAAGTGGGACATCACCGAGCAGAGCGGCACGTCAGCCAAAGGCTCGTTCAGCGCCACCTGCCCGGGCGACCTCAAGCTGACCGGCACCGCGCAGGGGGCCTTCACCTCGACCTCCGCCATTGCCTGGACGGCGGACGGGAACGCCACGGCTCCGGGGCTGACGTCGTGTGCGATCAAGCTCACCGGGACCGCCACGCTCGGGACGGACTCGATCGTGGTCCCCTACAAGGGGACGACGTGCCTGGGTCCGGTCGAGGGGATCGAGACACTCAGGAAGCGCTGAGGCCTCAGAGCTCCCCGCTGCCGAGGCGCGCGATGAGCTCGGCGTCGGCCGGGGGGAAATCGAGCGACTGCAGATCGTCCCGACGCACCCATCGCATCTCCTGACCGAGCGTGGGACGGGGCTCCTCCGTCAGCGTCCCGCGAAAGAAGTGCAGCTCCACGACGCGGCCGGGGTAGGTGTGCGAGGTCGAGAAGATTTCGCCGCCTGCTTCGAGCGTCGCGTCCAGCTCCTCGCGGATCTCGCGCGTCAGACAGGCGACGAGGCTCTCGCCTGGATCGCATTTCCCTCCGGGAAATTCCCAGTACCCCGCCAGGTGCGCCCCGTCCGGGCGCCGTGTGATCAAGAACTTCCCGTCCCGTTCGATCACTGCGGCCGTGACGATCACGGTCTGGCTGGCGTCGTGCGGCGTCATTGGTGGCATCGGGGTCATCGGGGCGGAGCCGCCGCGGCGCCGTCGAACGGGTAGGCCGCGCAACTGGCGCGCATCGGGCAGGCCGGGCACTTCGGCTTGCGTGCGGTGCAGAGCGTCGCGCCGAAGTCCATCAGCGCCTGATTGAAGTCGAAGACGTGCCGCATCGGCAGCACGGTGCGGGAGACGGCCCACAGGTGCCGGCGCATGGCGTGCGCTTTCGGATCACCCTTGCCGATGAAGACGCGAAAGAGTACGCGCGCGACGTTGGTGTCGAGGATGGCCGCGCGCTGGCCGAAGGCGAAGCTGAGGACGGCGCCCGCGGTGTACTCGCCGATGCCCTTGAAGGACCGCAGCGTCGCTTCGTCGCCCGGAAGCTCGCCGCCGTACCGCTCGACCGACTCGCGGGCGATCGCGTGCAGGCGCCTCGGACGGATGTTGTAGCCAAGGGGACGCCACGTCGCCGAGACGTCGTCTTCTGCCGCCGAGGCCAGCGCCTCGAGGGTCGGGAACTTCTCGAGCCACTCGTGATACTTCGGCAGGACGCGGTCCACCTGCGTCTGCTGGAGCATGACCTCCGAGACCAGGATGCTGTAGGGATCGCGCGTCAGGCGCCAGGGGAGATCGCGGCCGTTGCGGCGGTACCAGACGAGCAGACGCCGCCGGAAGAGCCGGCGCGCCGCGGGCAGCGGGAGCAGCGGCGGCTTCGGGCGCGTGGGGCGTGCTCCCGGGGAGCGGCGATGCTTGACGACTGCCATTGATGATTCCGGCTCCCCGCTTCCCGATTCCGTCGCGCGCGGCCCATAATCGGAGCGTGAAGATCTACACGCGGACCGGCGATGCGGGCGAGACGGGCCTTTTTGGCGGCGCCCGCGTCCTCAAGTCCGACCCGCGCGTCTCGGCCTACGGCGAGGTGGACGAGCTCAACGCCTGGGTCGGACTCGTGCGGGCGCAGGCCACACTCGCGGCCGACGCGCAGATGTCCGACATGCTCGAGCGAATCCAGCGCGACCTGTTCGGCCTCGGCGCGCGCCTGGCCGATCCCGCCAGGAAGATTGCGGAGCGGGTCGCGAAGGCCGCGGTGACAGACGAGGATATCAGCCGGCTGGAAGGTTGGATAGACCTGCTGGAGGCGGAGCTGCCGCCACTGCGCCGATTCATCCTTGCGGGCGGGTCCCCGACCGGTGCGGCGCTCCACGCCGCGCGGACGATCTGCCGGCGCGCCGAGCGCACGATCGTCGGTCTGGGGGGCGACGCCGTCGAGTCGGCGCTGCTGGTGTACATGAATCGGCTGTCCGACCTGCTGTTCATGATGGCGCGCGCGGCCAACCACCGGGCCGGCGTCACGGAACTCGAGTGGTGAAGTCGGCGGCCTACGCCTACTGCGAGCGGCTGGCCCGGGAACACTACGAAAACTTTCCCGTCGCCTCCCGACTGCTGCCGGCGCGCATGCGTCCGCACGTGGCAGCGGTCTATGCCTTTGCGCGGCGGGCCGACGACTTCGCGGACGAGCCGGGCCTGGCCGACGGCGAGCGGCGGCGACTGCTCGATGCCTGGCAGGCGCGCCTGGCGGGGGACGCCCGCGATGCCGTCCCCTCAGAGCTCGGAGCCGATCTCATCTTCGAGGCCCTGCATCAGACAATGGCGGAGTGCAGGCTTCCGGCCGCGCTCTTCACGGACCTGCTGGACGCTTTTCGTCAGGACCTCGACACCACGAGGTACAGCACCTGGGGCGAGCTGCTCGCCTACTGCCGTCGCTCCGCCAATCCCGTCGGACGGATTGTGCTGCGCATCGCGGGATACGAGCGTGATGCGCTCGACGCGCAGTCGGACGCCTTCTGCACGGCGCTGCAGTTGACGAATTTCTGGCAGGATCTCGCCGTCGACTGGGGTCGAGGCCGACTCTACGTGCCTGCGGAGGACCGCGAGCAGGCCGGGGCACGCGAGATTGATCTCGATGCCGGCCGTCTCACCCCTGAATGGCGGACGGTCATGCGGACGGTGTCGGACCGGACACGGGCGCTCTTCGAGGCGGGACGCCCGGTCTGCGACGAAGTGTCCGGCAGGCTGCGCTGGGAGCTCCGGCTCACGTGGCTTGGCGGATCGCGCGTGCTCGATCGCCTCGATGCCGGAAACTTCGACGTCCATCATCGGCGTCCGTCCCTCGGGCCGGCCGACGTCGTCCCGCTCCTCTGGGGCGCGATGCGCTGGCCACCTGCGCCGGCCAATCCCGTCACGCACGCCACCGAGAGGAGCCGTTCGAGATAGTGGCTCGCGACACCAACTTCTACTATTCGTTCGTCGTGCTTCCTCCCCCGAAGCGCCGCGCCATCGTCGCCGTCTGGGACTTCTGCCGTGCGGTGGACGATGCGGTGGACGAGGCGGAGGGGAGAGAGGCGGGGTCGGCGTCGGGGGAACTGGCGAAGTGGAGGGGCGAGCTCGCGGCCGCATTCGGGGAAGGGACGCCGAAGACGCCGCAGGGTCGGATGCTGGCGCCGTTCGTCGCAGAGTTCAAGCTGCCGCGGGACGCCTTCGAGGCGTTGATCGAGGGGGTCGCGATGGACCTCGGACATCGGCGGTACGAGACGTTCGGGGAGCTGTATGAGTACTGCCTCAGGGTCGCGTCGGCAGTGGGGCTCATCTGCGTGGAGATTTTCGGATATGAGGATCCGCGGGCGAGACAGTACGCGGTCGATCTGGGAGTCGCGCTCCAGCTCACCAACATTCTGCGAGACGTGGCCGGGGATCTGGCGCAGGGGCGTCTCTACATCCCGCTCGAGGATCTGAAGCGGCACGGGGTGACGGAGGCGGAACTCGCCGTGGAAGCGGCGTCAGCCGGGCAGGGCGTGCGATCGCCGCGCGTGCGGGCGCTTCTCGAGCAACAGGCCATGCGCGCGCATGAATATTACGCCCGGGCAGCCGCGGGGTTGCCCGGACGCGATGCGCGCCGGCTGGTGGCGGCGCAGATCATGGGCGCGATCTACCGCCGTCTGCTCCACCGCATCGAGCGCGCCGACTATGACGTCTTCACCCGCGTCATCCGGATCCCGCGCCCCGAGCGCGCCCTCGTCGCCGCCCTCACCTGGCTCCGAGGGGGACACTCATCTTTAGCGTAAGTCATTGATTATAAATAGCTATCGCCTGGCGTGGGCCGGATCGGCGTGGCGGCCACGCCGATCGCGGTCCTTTCGAATGCGGCGCCTTCATTTGCAATGACTTACGCTAAAGATGAGTGTCCCCCTCGGCCGGTGGTGGTGGGGGCGGGGTTCGCGGGGCTCAGCGCGGCGGCGCTGCTGGCGGAGCGGGGGGAGCGGCCCCTGGTACTGGACGCCCGGCCACGCGCGGGTGGACGCGCCACGGCCTTTCCGGACCGCGAGACGGGCGAGCTCGTCGACAACGGCCAGCACGTGCTCTTCGGCTGCTACCGCGAGACGTTCGATTTCCTCCGACGCATCGACGCGCTCGATCACGTACGGGTCCAGCCCACGATGGAGGTGCCGTATCTCGACCGTGACGGCCGTCGCTCGGTCCTGCGCTGCCCTCCCCTCCCCTCCCCGCTCCACCTCCTCGCCGGTGTGCTCGACTGGGACGCGATGCCGTGGCGGGATCGCCTCGCCGCGCTCCGCCTCGCCGGGCCGCTCCGGCGCGCCCGCGAAGAGCTCCGCAGGACCGGCACGGTGACCGCCGAACCGGCCGGGACCGTGTCCAACTGGCTCGCGGCGCACGGCCAGACCCACAAGATCCGTGCGTGGCTCTGGGATCC
>JANPJN010000538.1:0-5006 GCA_031425515.1 Acidobacteriota bacterium
GGCGCCTACGGCAGCAGCGATCGCACGATGTCCCGGATCACGAAGAACGCAAAAAAGGCGTAGAACGCGGAACACGCGAGCAGGCCCAGCTCTCGCCAGAGCGGGGGACGCACGGCCCGGGGCAGGAAGCGGCGGTTCACCATGAAGATCTGGACGCCCGCAATGGCCAGGACGATGCCTGCCATGTTCGCGAGAATCTTGAACATCTGGAACGGCGAGGCCAGTCGAATGACGAACAACCCCCACACCGAGAACACGAGCAGGATGCCGTAGTAGATCGCTCGAATGCCCCACTTCGACGCGCGCGCCCGCGGGCTGGACATCCAGAGAGCGTCGGTGATGGTGCGCACCAGGATGTCGGTGTTACCGAGCTGGGTCTTGAAGAGGATCCAGAATCCGTTGAAGAGCGTCAGGAACCAGAACCCCCGCCAGATCCTGCTCAGGTAATCGGCCTGGTACGCGCCGGCCGCGAGCCCCTGCAGGTCCGTCCCGTGCGGGATGATGGCGGTCGCGAGGTTCACGTTCAGATACATCCCCACGAAACAGAACAGGCCCCACACCCAGATCTGATCGACGTGCACATATCGCATCCACTCGCGCCACCGCACCAGGTTCTCAGCGGTCGCCGGAAAGACGGTCCCGACGTGCGACAGCGTGATCGCGTGCCCACCCACCGCGCTCGGGATCGCCCCCACCTTCGAGCCCATCCCGAAGCCCTTGTCGCGAATCCAGTTCGTCACCGTCAGGTTGCCGATACCGCCGGAACCGGCCGTCGCCGCCAGCGCGCCGATCAGCCCCCAGTCGATTGGGTCGTCGAGACCCGCCAGGCTGAAGAATCCCGTGAACGTCTGCCACCAGTGCGACATCGGCACGAATGCCACGTTGACCGTCACCAGAAACACGAACACGACTCCCAGCATCGTCCAGGCGAAGTATTCGAGCATCCGTTCGATCGTGCCGCCAAACGAAAGAATCAGCACGACGAAGACGATGAGGCCCGAGGCGATCCAGGCCTGACTGGCTTGATCTGGCGCGCCCGGCATGCGGCCCATCCAGGCGCCGAACAACGTGGCGGCCGCGCTGCCGGCAAGCGCCGGCCATCCCAGCTGAAAGAACCCGAGGAGCGTGTAGAAACCAGCCCAGAACCGTGGCCCTGGCTTGAGGCGCATAATCCCGCCGTAGATCGGCTCGCCCGTGTAGAGCGTGTACCGGATCGCCTCGAGGTTGAAAATGACCTGGAGCACGATGGCGACCGTCGCGATCAAGAAGATTGACGAGGAGTACTTGACCGCCGCGGCAGGCCCCACGAGCCACTCGCCTCCGCCGATGGAGGTCGCCGCCATGATCGCGCCCGGTCCAATCACCTTGAACATGTTGCGCAGGGTGAAGGGAGGAGGCGCCGGGAGGTCATCGACACTCCAGCGCGGCAGCTCTCCGTGTTCGTCCGGCACCGTACCGCGTGCGCTCGTCACGCTCATGCTTCTCCCGCCTCCGTTGTCATGGTTCGCGACCCCGCAGCCGGCCCGGGACGCACTCTTCCCCCCCGGCTCGATCAATCCGGGACCGCAGGAGAATAGTCTGTAATCATGAATGAAGGTAGCCCTCCCGGCTTCCGCGCGGTTCTGGGCTTCGGTGGGCCCGGCCACGCAGCCGAGAAGCAGGGGAACGGCGACGATCCGGCGGACTGTCACAGTCATCGTGAGCCACCCAGAGGAGAAGCAGCCCAGCCGCGGCTGTCTTTTGGCCATGCGACTTTATACGTCGAGATCGCGCCGCGCTGGCCTCGGGTCGGCGCCCTGCTGATAGGCTGTGGGTCATGCTGACGACGACGTCGATCGTCGAGCTCGAGACTTTTCGGCCGGCGTTCCAGCCCAACGTCACGCTGCTCCGGCTGCGAAGTGCCGATGGACACGAGGCGCTGGGCGAGGCGTTCTTCGCCGCCGGCGCGGTCGAGGCCTATCTCCACGACCAGATTGCTCCGGTGTTGCTCGGGCTGTCCGATCCCACACCGGAACGGGTGTCGGCGCTACTCACGCCTTACGTCGGCTTCCAGGGCGGCGGCGTGGAAACACGAGCGATCGGCGCCGTCGACCTGGCGCTGTGGGATCTGCTCGGCCGGCGAGCCGGGCTGCCGGTCGTCGATCTGCTCGGCGGCGCCGTGCGCGAGCGCGTGCCCGTGTACAACACCTGCGCCGGTCCCGGCTACGTCAGCCGCTCGTCGCGCCAGCACTCGAGCAACTGGGGCCTGGAGCACTCACGCTACGACGACCTGCGGGCCTTCCTCGAGCAGCCGGCGGAGCTTGGCCGCGAACTGGCAGCGGAGGGGCTGGCCGGCATGAAAGTTTGGCCCTTCGACACCGCCGCGGAGCGCACCGGCGGGACGTCGATCCTCGCCGGCGACCTCGATCGGGGGCTGGCGGTGCTGCAGGACATCCGCGAGGCTGTCCCCGCGATGCTGCTGATGGTGGAGTTGCACGGGTTATGGAACCTCGGTGCCGCGACGACGATCTGCCGCGCTGTCGCGCCGTTCGCCCCGTACTGGGTCGAGGATCCGATTCGGCCGGACGCTACCGACGCGCTCGCCAGGCTTCGGGGCGCCGTCGACGTCCCGATCGCCACCGGCGAGACCGTCGTCGGCCGGCGCGGATTCCTGCCGCTGCTCCAGCGCGGCGCCGTCGACATCGTCACAGTCGACGTCCAGGGGACCGGCGGACTCACCGAGGCGCGGCGCATCGCCACGCTCGCCGACGCCTTTGGCGTCCCCGTGGCACCGCACGACTGCACCGGTCCGGTGACCTTCGCGGCGTGCGTGCACCTCGTCGTCAGCCAGCGCAACGGCCTGATCCAGGAAACCGTGCGCGCCTTCCTGCTGACGTGGTATGGCGAGCTGGTGGCGGGCTTGCCCGACATCGTCGACGGCCACGTGGCACCAACGCGCGAGGCGGGCCTCGGCGTGCGCCTGGCGCCCGGCCTCACCGAGCGGGCCGACGTGACGCGGCGAGTGTCCCGCCGCTGATGGCGCCGCCACTCAGCGTCACAGCAGCCGCCGCACCTGCTGCGCGATGGTGAGCGCCAGCGAGCTATTCGCCCGCGCTCAATGAACAGCGCATTACCCCGTGGCCACGTGCTGATTCGTTCCAGGATGTCGGTAAGCTCTTGCACGTCGTCGGTGCGGTCAACCGAAGCGAGGAACGGTAGCGCGAGAACTCCGATAGCGGTGGAGGGTCGAGGTCACCGCGTACTGCAGCTCGTGGTCTGGATAATTGATGGCGAGGTCGTTCAGGGTGAACCGCCGACCGAGCTGCATGCCGCCCGAATGGGTGAAGCTGTTCAGTGTCTTCCAGTTGCCCTTCTTGGCCTCCGCGAAGAACCCGCCTGTCTGCAAGGCCTCGTCAGCCTCAGTCACCATGGTTCCGGCGACGCGCTTCGCGTTGCACAGATATCGCTGGGCCGGCAAACCGCGGCGTCCACTCTTAGCCGCCGCGGTCTTTCATCGTCGGGGGAACAGACGCCCGAAGTCGATCGCGAGCCCGACCTCCTTCCGGTCCAGCTCATTGCGGGCGCGGAACGGGTCGGATGGCGCCCCGAAAGTTTTTCCTTCCAGCGTTCCGGTCAAAATATTCCAATTCACATACACCACAAAGGCGCCAAGGCGCTTCTGTCGCGACGTCAGGTTACCGCTGGAGTTCAGGAGGAAAGGGCGAAAGCCCAGCCTCACTGGCTCCACGTACAGGCGCGTGAAGTTCGGAAAGCGGGGTCCATTGAAGTGCAGCACCCCGACACCGGCGCCAATGTCGACCAGCCGGTGAACCGTGTAATCCACCGATGTGCCAAGCTTCACGAACCGGACGGGCGGCTTGTCAACACCGGCCCCATAGTTGAGAGGGTTGTCGAGCGCGAATCCCGCGCCGCCGGTCAGATACCACGTGACGTTGGGCTCTTCGAGCTCGACGGTTGACTGGCAGCCCCATCGTCCGGTGATCACTTCCGTCCTGGGCTTCTGGGAGCACCAGACGCCCCTGCTCACGTCGAACACGACAAAGGGTCCGGGCCCGCTCAACTGGTCCAGCCAGCTCAGAATGCCTGCGTGGGCGGTGTGCGGCACCGCCAGGCCGGCGATGGCGGCGACAGCCAGGCGCACCCAGTAGCGCGTCATCTTGTCCTCCCGGTTTCCCCGCGAGGGGTGATTCCTTCGAAGATGTTCTGGTATTGCGGCAGCCGCTGCAATTGCGGATCGGCCTCCGGCACGACGACGCGTCGCGAGTCCGCCAGTTCGGGGCAGAACAGTAACACCCGCGGCGATCGCTCAGCAATCACAAAGCACCGCGCGCTCCCGTATTGAGCGAGTTGAAATGTCGCGTCGCGGACGATGCGCCATGGGACGGCGAACATCGCGACAAAGGTGAGCGTCAGCGCAAGGCCGCCGACAATCGCTCCCAGTCCCGCGTCACCCGGACGCCCCCTCCGCAGGACGGCAGCCCAGGCGGCGGCGCTGCCGAGTGCGAGGAGGGAGGTCACGGCGCGATACAGCAGCCACTCGTCCTCGTTCGAAGGGCCCAGACGCGCGTAGACGTCCATCGGGCCGTCGCGCAACGCGGTGGTCACTGCCGCTATCAGATCGAAAAATGTGACGTAGACCACGACGATCGACCCAATCTGCGCCAGAAGGATGGCGCTGCCAATCGTCCGCGGATCGTGCAGCCCTGCGCGCTCCGCGGCCAGCTGGATTCTGCGTGAGGTCCCTTCCGACCACGCATGCACCGTCGTCGACATGCCGGTGAGGAGACGCCAGATGAAGGCGACGACCGCGAAGACGACGACAATCGACAGCATGTAGAACAGGGGAAGCGGCAAGGTCCGGACGCCGACATCCAGCCAGAGGAGCGGGGAGGTGCTCGCGAAGTCTCCGGTCAGGCCGAACATCACTTCGTAGGCCTTGCTCGCGGTGTATCCAAGCATTCCGACGAACAGCACAAGGGCTGCCCCGATGGCGGCAACCGTCGGCG
>JANPJN010000539.1:0-5389 GCA_031425515.1 Acidobacteriota bacterium
CCTGTCTTCGCCTTCCCACCAAGGCCACAGCGAGCTGGGGAATCCAGCGGGCGGTGCCTCGGCTGAACGCGGGTAGATGTGGCAGCGCAGGGAGTCTACCACCTCGACGATACAGGCGCGTCGGGCTGCAAGGGGCGTGAACGACAGCCGCCGCTTCGAGGCGGATTTTCCACCGGGATCGCCGCCTCGGCTCGAGGCGTGACTTGACGGGGGTTCCGCGCTAGAATTGTGCGTTATGCTCTACTACCTGCTGGCGTTCGTCTACGTGCTCGCGTGCTTTCTCCTGCTCCTGGTCGTGCTGCTCCAGCAGGGGAAGGGAGGGGACATGGCCAGCGCGTTCGGGGGCGGCGGCAGCCAGACGGCGTTTGGGGCGCGAGCGGGCGCGACCGTGCTGACGAAGGCGACGGCAGTGCTTGGCGCGCTGTTCATGCTGGGGGCGATTGGTCTTGGCGTCATGGGCCAGCGCGGTCCGGGCTCCCTGATGCGTGGTCTCGGCGGGCCTGCCCCGGTCACGGCTCCAGCCACGACCCCGGCACCGGCGCCCGCGAGTCAGACCCCAGCCGCGCAGCCCCCCGCGGGCCAGCCGGCTCAGCCCCCGGCGGCGGCACCCGAGCAGCCGAAACCGTAGGAACGTTCGACCCTCTGCGAAAGTGGCGGAATTGGCAGACGCACCAGCTTGAGGGGCTGGCGCTCGCAAGAGCGTGGGGGTTCGAGTCCCCCCTTTCGCACCAATATTGAATCGGCGGGGCCCCCTGCACCCCGCCTGGCGACCTCCACTCCGCTCGCACTCCGCTGCTCGCATCCCTTCACTTTTCCTGTCCGACTCTGTGAAGAATCGGTGGCACCGCCGCGGGCCGAAACTCCGGCTCACCCGCCGTCGTATCCACGGTATTCACTGCGACTGCGTGGTCCCGCACGGCACGGCTGTGTCGGCGACTTTTGCGCAAGGAGAGCCCCATTGAAAGCATCGATTCGTTTCGCACTGATCGTCGCCGGCCTCGGCATCAGCCTCGGGGCGGGGCACGCGTTCATGCAGGCGCCGGGCCCCGCGGGGGCGCCACCGGCGGGCCGCCAGGGCGGGGGGCGTCCGAACGTGCCGCCACCGGACCCGACGAAGCCGGCGAAGCTGGAGGTCTCGGAAGGCACCACCGCCCGCTATAAAGTCCGCGAGCAGCTGGCCGGCATCAGCTTCCCCAACGACGCCGTGGGCACCACGAGCGCGGTGACCGGGACGATCATCGTGAACCCGGACGGCTCAATCGACGCCGCCCGCTCGAAACTGTCGGTGGATCTGCGCACGCTCAAGAGCGACCAGCAGATGCGCGACGGCTACATTCAGAACCGGACGCTCGAAACGGAGAAGTTTCCGATGCTCGAGTTCGTCCCGCGCCGCGCCGTCGGCCTTCCCGCGCCGCTGCCGGCCGGCATGCAGGCACAGGCCGGCTTCCAATTGATCGGCGACATGACGCTCCACGGCGTCACGAGCGAAGTCACCTGGAACGTCGTCGCCACCTTCGGGAACGACCTGGTCGGCGGTCGGGCCACGACGACGCTGCTCTTCCCGACCTTCAACATCACGAAGCCGTCCCTCGCCCGGATCGTGAGCGTGGACGACAAGATCGAGCTCGAGATCGAGTTCCGCTGCAAGCGGAGCGCAATGTAGCTCACAGCTGTCAGCTATCAGCTTGCGGCGCACAATCATCACGCCGTCAGGGCGTTCAGTGGGGGCCGGTCACCCGAGGGGTCGCGCAGGCTGCGCCTGGTACACGCGACTGGAAGCTGCAGGACTAGAGCTGTGAGCTGGAAGCTGGGAACTGGAAGCTGAGGTCTGGCAGCTGGCGACTGGAAGCTCGTAGTTGGAGGCTAGATTGCTGCCAGCCAGCAGGCTGATAGCTGATAGCTGATAGCTGATAGCTGATAGCTGATAGCTGATAGCTGTCAGCGTCAGCTCCCCCCTACATCCCCAGCCGATACTTCCCGAGCCGGCCGAGGATCGTCGCCTTGAGGTCGTGCTCCGAGGTCGCCGTCGTCAAATCGATATCGGCGTCCGCCACCGCGTCGAGCAGCGCGCGAATGAGCTGGGCGCGGCTGATGGCCGCCCCGCTCTGGGCGCGGATGTTCGCCGCCAGCCGATCGAGAAACACAATCTGACGGTTGAACAACACTACCGTCACCTTCGTCCAGGCCTCCTCGTGCACGGGCGGCCGCCCGGGCTTCCGCTTGGACGCCGCCGTGCGCCGCGTCGGCGCAAAAATATCCGTCGACGTTTTGGGAACGGGAACGGTGCGGCGCCGGGCCATCAGCTCTCCGGGAAATACGTCGGCGCAGGGCGGAGAATTTTCCACCCCTAACTGAGAAACGCCGGCAGTGGTTGAGTCGGACGCTATTCAACACTGCCGGCGCACTTTAGTGCAAGCTCATTCATTCCTGGAGAGGGAGTATGGGCGTTCGTTCCATCCCCAACTTGAGGCGAACAAGACGCTCCGCGCGCGCAACGTCCATCAATGTTTCAGCGTGCGGAGCCGCTCGAGCACCTCGCCCGACAACCGCCGGAAGGCGTCTGCCGACCGCGAACGCGGCGAGAACTGGAAGATGGTGCGCGCGGCGGCGGGCGCTTCCTGCAGCGCGACACTGGTCAGGATCTCGGTGTGGAAGAGATGCTCACGATACTGAGCGTGCACACGCTCCCGCCGTTCGAGTGTCGCCGCCCGCGCGGGTTCGACCATGGTCAGCAGGATTCCGAGCAATCGCGTCCGCGTCGCCAGCCGCGCCCGGACCTTCTCGACGGACGTCAGGAGCCCGACGAGCCCCTCCACCGCCAGATGCTGGAGCGTGACGGGCACAATCAGCGCGTCGGCCGCCACCATCGCATTGACCCCGACCAGGGACAGGCTGGGGGGGCAGTCGAGAATCACCACGTCGTAGTGGTGGCGCATCCGCTGCATGCACTGCTTCAGCACCAGCTCACGCCCGGGGACCGCGCTCAGCGCGAGATCCGCGTTCGCGAGCTCGACCGATCCCGTCACGATATCCATGTGCGGGACCGACGTGGGCCGCGCAGCCTGGACGAGCGGTGTGCCTTCGAGGAGGCAGCTGGCCGACGAGGGGCGCAGGCGGGCGCGATCGATGCCGCACCAGATCGACGCAGACGCCTGGCTGTCGAGGTCCACGAGGAGCACCCTGCGCCGGGGGGACGCGAGCGCCGCCGCGAGGTTGACCGAGGTGGTCGTCTTGCCCACCCCTCCCTTGTTGTTGAGCACCGCCAGCACGAGCGGTGTTTTTTCCGTCATTCTATCCATAATACGACGCCGCGACGTCGGCGTCGAAATGCAATGCCGACGCCAGCCACGGCGGGACCGCGCCGGGGTCTGCAACCCGCGCAATCCGGCCGCGTCCGGGCACGCCGCGCATGCCTCCACCGACCGCAATCGGAACTGGACCACACCCATCGAGTCTGCTTTCACGACACGCGCGTCAGCTTCGCGAGACTTATAATCGCGTGGACATGTCCGCCTCCCAGCCCTCTCCCGTGGCGCTCGGTATCGACCGCCTCCTCGGCGCGGACCGGAAGCTCCTCTCCGGCAAACGCCTCGGCATCGTCTGCAACCCCGCATCGATCGACGGCGCCTTCCGGCACACCGCCGACCGCCTCGTCGAGGCGCCCGACTCGACCGTGTCGGCGATCTTCGGTCCCCAGCACGGCTTCCGCTCGGACCTGCAGGACAACATGATCGAGACACCGCACGCGCGCGATGCGCGCCGGCGTGTGCCCATCTATTCGCTCTACAGCGAAACCCGGGAGCCGACGCCCGAGATGCTGCGCGACGTGGACGTGCTGGTCGTCGATCTCCAGGACGTCGGGACCCGTGTGTACACCTACATCTACACGATGGCGAACTGCCTGCGCGCCGCCGCACGTCAGGGCGTCCACGTCGTGGTGTGCGACCGCCCCAATCCCATTGGCGGCGACGATGTGGAGGGATCGCTGCTGCAGCCGGCGTTCGCCTCCTTCGTCGGGCAATTTCCCATTCCGCTGCGCCATGGGATGACGGTGGGCGAGATCGCGCGACTGTTCAACGACGCGTACGGCATCGGCGCCTCGCTGGACGTCGTGCCGCTCGAGGGCTGGCGGCGCTCGATGTATTACGACGAGACGGGGCTTCCCTGGGTGATCCCGTCGCCGAACCTGCCGACGCTCGACAGCGCGATCGTCTACCCGGGGGCGGTCCTGTTCGAGGGAACGCGTTTGTCGGAGGGGCGGGGGACAACGAGGCCGTTCGAGCTGATTGGTGCGCCGTGGATCGACGGCGAACGCCTGGCCGACGCGATGAACGCCCGAGGCCTGCCGGGCGTGCACTTCCGGCCGGCCTTCTTCGAGCCGACCTTCCAGAAGCACGCGCGGCAGACCTGCGGCGGATGCCAGATGCACGTGACCGACCGGCGGACCTTCCGTCCGGTCCGAAGTGCGGTTGAATTGATGTCGGAGTTCCGCACGCAGGATCCTGCCCGCTATGCGTGGCGCGAGCCGCCCTACGAGTACGAGCACGACAAACAGCCGATCGACATCCTCTACGGATCCGACCGGCTACGCACCACGCTCGACGGGGGCGGCGACGCCAGCGCGCTCAGCGCCTCGTGGGCGCCGGATGAAGAAGCGTTCCGGCAGACCCGCGAGAAGTACCTGATCTACCAGTAACCCGAACCCCGTAGAACCTTGTAGAACCCCGCAGAACCCGAACCCCGTAGAACCTTTGTAGAACCCCGCAGCACCTCGTAGAACCTCGTCGTTACTGCTTCCGGACGATCGCCCGGGCCTCGCTGATCTGCCTGGCGTGCTTGTGGGCGTGGCCGGCATAGGTCTTGAGCCACCGCTCGACGCCGTATGCACCGGCTTCGCTGTGCGTGCCTTCCCTCAGCCACTCCTGCGGCGTCAGCAGTTCCAGCAGTTCGGCGGTGGCCTCTCGTGTCCAGCGGAAGAGCTCGAGCGACGTCTCGTGCGGACGCTCGTAGTGCAGCGTGCGCGCGAACTGATCCTGATCGTATCCGCGGATTGTCGGCCGTTCTTCCGCCAGCAGCACCCGCAGCCGGACCGCCGCCGTCATTTCGCTGTCGGCCAGATGGTGCAGCACCTCGCGCGTCGACCACCGCTCCGGCCCCGGCCGCGCATCGAGCCCCTCCGGCGTGATCTTCAGCAGTGCCTCGGTGATCGCGGCGTAGCCGTCGCGATACTGGGCAATCAGAGTCTTCCGTTCGTCAAGATCCATGGTCCACTCACCCTCTGGTCTTCGCAATGCCCGGCGCCCTGGTCTCCTGCGCGGTCTGCGGCACGAGATGATGCGTCGTCAGATGCTTCTTCAACTCGTCGAACGCCTCGCCCACGGAGTCCACG
>JANPJN010000540.1:0-1517 GCA_031425515.1 Acidobacteriota bacterium
ATACCGTCGGCGGAGGCGCTCGAGACGGTGGCCGTGACGACCAGCAATTACGACGCGGAGTTCGGGCGTGCCGGCGGCGCCGTGACGAACGTGACGCTGAAGTCGGGGACGAACCAGTTCAAAGGCACGGCGTTCGCCTTCGGTAACACCGAGGCCACGATTGCGAAGAATCCGTTCTCATCGCTCCCGAGAGTGCCGGAGACCAAGTACCTGCAATCAGGTTTCACCCTCGGCGGGCCAATCCTGCGCAACAAGCTGTTCTTCTTTGGCGACTACGTGCGGACGAATGACGACAGCGGCCGCATCACGCGCGCCGATCTGCCCGAGGTGCCGTTCAGGTCCGGCGATTTCAGCTCCGCGCCTACCATCATCTATGACCCCGCCACGGGGAACGCTGACGGCACCGGTCGGACGCCGTTTCCGAACAATCAGATTCCAGCCAGCCGCATCAGCCCGATCGCGCAGCGCATCCTGAGCAATATTCCGCTGCCGAACCTTGACGGCGTGCCGCTCGGGGGAACGAATTACGAGACCCCCTACGTCCGTGAGAAGCGGACCAATCAGTACGACATCAAGCTCACGACGCAGCTGACGCCGGGCAACAACCTCTCGGTCCGTTACAGCTATCAGAATGCCGCCACCTACGACCCCGCGACGTTTGGCGTCTACGGAGGGATCAAGGGATTCGCGGGTTACGGAACCAATCCGACGCACAACGCCGCCGCCAACTACAACCGGACGTGGGGGCAGACGCTCGTGCAGGAAGTCCGTGTCGGGATGAGCTACTACCACAATGAAGCGCTGTCGGAAGCCGACGGACTGAAGACGTCCGACGAGATCGGGATCCGAGGCGTGAATCTCAACCGCTTCTCGAGCGGCATCACCTCGATTGATGTCGGCGGTTACAACGGAACCCTGGTCGGCTATTCCGGTTCGTTGCCCTGGGACCGCTCTGAGCGGACGTGGACAGCCGCGACGACGATCACGAAGCTGCAGGGCAATCACACGTTGAAGGTCGGCGGCGATCTGCGGTACAACCGCGACTTCCTTCTGCAGGTGCAAGATAACGGCGGGGCGCGCGGTGTCTTCCGGTTCCGCGGTGCGACCACCGCGACGCCGGCCGATACCGCGGCACAGAACGGCTTCGCCAACTCTTTCGCCGCATTTCTCCTGGACGCGCCCCAGAGCCTCGGCCGGGACCTGATCACCGACATCGACCCCGGCACGCGCCACTGGGGAGTGTTCTCCTACGTGCACGACAAGTGGCAGGTGCGGCCGAACGTGACGGTGGACCTCGGCCTGCGCCACGAGTTTTACACCCCGCTCGTCGGGCTGAGCGATCGGGGTGGGCTCTCGAACTACGACCCCACGAACAACACCCTGCGTGTCGCCGGTTATAGCCAGGTGCCCGCCAACCTCGGGGTGAAAAACTACTGGAAGAACTTCAATCCGCGGACCGGTGTCTCGTGGCGAGTCACCGAGAAGGACGTCCTCCGCGCTGGCTACGGTGTCAGCAC
>JANPJN010000541.1:0-5093 GCA_031425515.1 Acidobacteriota bacterium
CTGCCGGATCCGCTGCCGAAGGTCGATTCCGTCCTGATCGACCAGCAGCGCCGCCTCGCCATCGTGGACGGCGCCGTCGTGGCCGTCGGCGACACGCTCGGGCCCCGCGTGGTCGTCGCCATCAACCGGGACGGCATCGTCCTGCGCGAAGCGTCCGGGCACGAGGTGCGCGTGCCGCTGCGGTCCGCGTTCGGACGGTAGGCTTGGATCCACGAGCCGGAACGTAGACGTGATGGCGCCGGCCCGCGCGGTTCGGCCGCGCGGCGAACCGCCTCGGGTCGTCGAGCGCTCAAGCCGTGTTGGCGGATGCACTCCGCCTGGATTCGGCAGCCCGCGCGGAACTCGCGACCGAGCGCTTGGCGAGCCTCGACGGTCCGGCGGACCCCGATGCCGAAAGTGCATGGGATGCCGAGATCGACCGGCGGATCGAGGCCATCGAAGCCGGTACGATCCGGCTCGAACCCTGGCAACAGGTCAAGCGGCGAATCGAGAAAAATCTGCTCGGCCCGTGAAGCGGTTTCACCTCAGCGATCCGGCTACCGCCGAACTGGTCGACGCGATCCGTTGGTACGAGCAACAGCGGGCTGGTCTTGGCGGCGAACTCCTCGACGCGACCCACGGATCGAGCACGACGGGCGCACGGCATTCGACCGGAGCCCTCCTCCGGCGGATATGAGAGACTGGACCCGGGCGCTCGTGGAACCCGAAGCGCCGGGTTCACGTCCATCCTCTCTGGCGGGTCAGCAACCGGAAACCTTATGGCACTTATCGAGACGCGCGACCTCTGGAAGACGTATTCCATGGGCGACGAAGAAATCCATGCCCTGCGGGGCGTGTCCATCCAGATCCAGCGCGGCGAGTACGTGGCCATCATGGGGCCGTCCGGATCGGGCAAGTCCACCCTGATGAACCTGATCGGCTGCCTCGATACGCCCTCGAAGGGGAGCTACCTCCTCAACGACAAGGAAGTGGAGGCGATGAACGACGACGAGCTCGCCCGCATCCGGAACGAGGAGATCGGGTTCGTCTTCCAGACCTTCAACCTGCTGCCGAGAGCCACGGCGCTGCACAACGTCGAGCTCCCGCTGGTCTATGCGGGGGTGTCCGGGAAGGAACGCCAGGAGCGCGCCCGGCAGGCGCTCGAGAAGGTCGAGCTCACCTCGCGCGCGTCGCACCGGCCGAACGAACTGTCGGGCGGCCAGCGTCAGCGCGTCGCCATCGCGCGGGCGCTCGTCAACAACCCGTCAATCCTCCTGGCGGACGAACCGACGGGCAACCTCGACTCGAAGACCGGCACCGAGATCATGGGCCTCTTCGCGCGGCTCCACGAGGCCGGCAACACCATCATCGTCGTCACGCACGAGCCCGATGTCGCGGCCTACGCGCACCGCGCCATTCACATCCGCGACGGTCAGGTCGAAAAGGACGCCATCCGCGCAGCCTGACGCACCCGCCGTCAGACGGCGGCCATGTGCCCGGGCGCGACCTCCCGCAGCGGCGCCTGCCGATCGAATGATGCCGGGTCGAGCACAATCCGGTCTCGCCGCGCCTCGGGATCCGGAATCGGAATCGCCGACAGCAGCGCCCTGGTGTACGGGTGCGCCGGCGCCGCAAACAGCGCATCGGTCGTCCCCATCTCGACGATCCGCCCCAGATACATCACCGCCACCCGGCTGCAGATGTGGCGCACGAGCCGCAGGTCGTGCGCGATGAAGAGATAGGTCAGCTTCAGCCGCGACTGCAGATCCATCAGCAGGTTCACGACCTGCGCCTGCACCGACACGTCGAGCGCCGACACGGGCTCGTCCGCAATCACCAGCGACGGATTCAGCGCCAGCGCACGCGCCAGGCCGATCCGCTGCCGCTGCCCCCCGCTGAACTGGTGCGGATACCTCGCGAGCTGCGACGCATCGAGCCCCACGAGCTCGAACAGCTCCGCGACCCGTGCCCGCCGTGCGGCTTTCGCTCCCGTACGGTGGATGATGAGCGGCTCCTCGACGATGTCGCCGACGCGCATGCGAGGGTTGAGCGACGAGTAGGGATCCTGAAAGACGATCTGCATGTCGCGCCGCGCCTCGCGCAGGCGAGACTTCGAGAAGGCGAGCACGTCCTCGCCGCGGAAGCGGACCTCGCCGGAGTCCGGCTCGATGAGCCGCAGGATGCAGCGCCCGGTCGTGGTCTTGCCGCTGCCGGATTCCCCCACGAGCCCGAACGTTTCCCCTTCGTCTATTGTGAAGCTGACACGATCCACGGCGCGGACGACTGACGCCCGCGCGAACAGCCCGCGCGATCGGCTGAACTCCTTGACGAGCGTCCGCACCTCGAGCAGCGCCACTACGCCTCGCCGCCCGGAAGCACCGGCGGTTCGACCGCCGGCCCGTGCAGGTAACACTTCACCGATCGTTCCGGACCGATCGTCGTCATGCCAGGCGGCGTCTTTGGGCACGGCGCGAACCGGTCCGGGCACCGCGGAGTAAAGGCGCAGCCGGGCGGCAGCTCGCCGAGTGGCGGCACGCTCCCCTGAATGGCGCGGAGTCGCGACCCCGGCGCGCCTCCGGGGATCGACGCCATCAGCCCGCGCGTGTAGGGATGCTTCGGATCCGCGAACAGGCCCCTGACGCCCGCTTCTTCGACAATCCGCCCGGCGTACATCACCGCCACACGGTCGCCCATCTCCGCCACGACACCGAGGTCGTGCGTGATGAGCAGCAGCGCCAGTCCCATGCGCGCCTGCAGCGACCGCAGCAGGTCGAGAATCTGCGCCTGGATGGTGACGTCGAGCGCCGTGGTCGGCTCGTCGGCAATCACGACGCGCGGGTTGCAGGCGAGCGACATGGCAATGAGCGCGCGCTGCCGCAGACCGCCGGACAACTGGTGCGGATAGTCGCGCACGCGCTTCTGGGGCTCGGGGATGCTGACGGCCTCGAGCAGCTCGATCGTCCGTGCCCGGGCGGTCTGCCGCGTCGCGCGCCCGTGCACGCGCAGCGTCTCCTCGATCTGGCTGCCGATGGTGAAGACCGGATTGAGCGCCGTCATCGGCTCCTGGAAGATCAGCGCGATCTCGGCGCCGCGAATCTTCTGCATCTCGCGCTCGCCGAGGGTGCGGAGGTCGGTTCCGTCGAACAGGATCCGCCCATCCGCGATCCGGCCCGGGCGCTGCACGAGCCCGAGGATGGACAGCGCGGTGACCGACTTGCCGCTCCCGGACTCGCCGACCAGGCAGAGCGTTTCCCCGGCCGACAGGTGGAAGCTGACGTCGATCACGGCAGGGACGAAGCGTCCCCGCATGTCGAAGCCGGTCGTGAGATGCTCGACCGCCAGCAGCGGCGCCGCCTCGCGCTCAGGCATCGATCTCCCTGTGCTCGCCGAACACGCCCCTGAGGGCATCCGCAATCTCCCCCACCGTCGCACGGGCCTCCACGGCCAGGATGATGGGCGGCACGAGATTGTCCGTCGTCCGCGCCGCATTCGCGACCCCCTGCAGCGCCGCTCGCCAGCCCGCCTCGTCGCGCGCTGCGCGCACGGCGCGCACCCGCTCGATCTGCCGCGCCTCGAGCGCCGGATCGATCCGGTGGACCTCGATGTCCACCTCCTCGTCCGACACGAAGCGGTTGACCCCGACGACGATGCGCTCGCCACGGTCCAACTGCTGCTGGGCGCGGTAGGCCGACTCCTGGATCTCGCGCTGGATGACGCCCCGCTCGATGGCGGCAAGCGTGCCGCCGGCGGCATCGATCCGCGCGATGATGGCCGTCGCCTCCTCCTCGATGCGGTTGGTGAGCGCTTCGACCGCGTAGGCCCCGCCGAACGGATCCACGGTGTTCGCCGCACCGGTCTCCGCGGCAATCACCTGCTGCGTGCGCAGGGCGATCCGGGCGGCCGCCTCAGTCGGGAGCGCGAGCGCCTCGTCTCGCCCGTTGCAGTGGAGCGACTGCGTCCCGCCCATGACGGCGGCCATTGCCTGGAGCGCGACGCGGACAATGTTGTTGTCGGGCTGCTGGGCGGTGAGCGTGCTGCCGGCCGTCTGGGTATGGAAGCGGAGCTGCATCGCGCGCGGGTTCGTCGCGCCGAACCGCTCGCGCATGATCCGCCCCCACAGCCGCCGGGCGGCACGGAACTTGGCCACCTCTTCGAGGAAGTCGTTGTGCGCGTTGAAGAAAAAGGACAGGCGCTGGCCGAAGGCGTTCACGTCGAGCCCGGCCGCCACCGCCGCCTCCACGTAGGCGATGCCGTTCGCGAAGGTGAACCCGATCTCCTGCACGGCGGTCGATCCCGCTTCGCGGATGTGGTATCCGCTGATCGAGATCGTGTTCCAGCCCGGCAGCTCCCGCTCGCAGAAGCCGAAGATGTCGGTCACGAGGCGCAGTGATTGCCGGGGCGGGTAGATGTGCGTGCCCCTGGCGACATACTCCTTGAGGATGTCGTTCTGGATCGTTCCCGACAGCGCCGCGAGCGGTGCGCCCTGCCGCCGCGCCACCGCGACGTAGAGCGAGAGGAGGATGATGGCGGTCGCGTTGATCGTCATCGACGTGGAGACGCTCCCGAGCGGGATCCCGTCGAACAGCTCCCCCATGTCGTCGATCGAATCGATCGCCACGCCGACGCGCCCGACCTCACCTTGCGCGAGCGCGTGGTCGGAGTCGTACCCGATCTGTGTCGGCAGGTCGAACGCCACGCTCAGGCCGCTCACGCCCTGCGCGAGCAGGTAGCGATACCGCCGGTTCGACTCGGCCGCCGATCCGAACCCGGCATACTGCCGCATAGTCCACAGCCGTCCGCGGTACATGGTCGGCTGGATGCCCCGGGTGAACGGGATCTCGCCGGGATTGCCGATGTCGTCGGCGAAGTCCCGGCCGTCGAGCGACGACGGAGTGGCGAAAGGCTGGTCGGGCAACGTGTGTGTCAGGGGCACTGGGTCCCGTGCCGGCGTCGTGCACGGGTCGGAGGCGGTCATTGTAGCAACCACCGCCTGGGGATCGGCAATTCCTTCGTCGGGATCCAAATCTATCGGGAGGCCTCGGCAAGAGGTCGCCCGCGACCGTCTAACTTGAACACATTATGCTTGACAGCCGGGATCTTTGGGGATAGGTTTC
>JANPJN010000542.1:0-5213 GCA_031425515.1 Acidobacteriota bacterium
TGGCGTGCCGATGGTGCCCCGCGGCGCGGGGACGGGCTACACCGGCGGCGCCGTCCCGACGCACGGCGGCGTCGTGATCGCGCTCGAGCGGATGAACCGAATCCTCGACATAGACGAGGCCAACCTCGTGGCCGTCGTCCAGCCCCACGTGATCACGGGCGATCTCCAGGATGCGGTCGAGCGGCTCGGTCTGTACTACCCCCCGGATCCCGCATCGCTGCGCCGATCGTCGCTTGGCGGCAACGTGGCCGAGTGCGCCGGCGGGCCGCGCGCTTTCAAATACGGCACGACGAAGCGATACGTGCTCGGTCTCGAAGCGGTCCTGCCAACGGGTGAAGTGATCCGGACCGGCGGCAAGACGGTCAAGAACGTCGTCGGCTACGACCTGACGCAGCTCCTCGTCGGATCGGAGGGCACGCTGGCGATCGTGACGGAGATCGTTCTGCGGCTCGTACCGAAGCCTCCGGCCTGCGCCACGCTGCGCGCGACATTTCCGTCCATTGCCGCCGCCGCCAACGCCGTCACCAACATCGTCCGCCTTCGTGTCGTGCCTGCCGCACTCGAGCTCATCGACGGCGACTCGCTCGAGGCGGTCGCGCGCAACCTCGACGATCGATCGCTGGCGCCCGAGGGCACGGCCGCGCTGCTCCTGGTGGAAGTGGACGGCGCGGCTGACGCGATCGACGGGGAAGCGGCACTCGTGGACGAGGCCTGCCGCGCCGCCGGGGCGCTCGACGTCCTGCGGGCGCGGAGCGACGCGGAACGGGCCGATCTCTGGCGCGTGCGGCGGGAGCTGTCGCTCTCGCTGAAGATGGTCGCATCGCTCAAGTTCAACCACGACGTCGTGGTACCCAAGGGGCGGATCCCTGAGCTGTTTGCGCTCATCGAGCGGCTGAAGCGTGAGTACCGGCTCCGCATTCCGTCGTTCGGGCACGCCGGCGACGGCAACATCCACGTGAACCTCATGGTCGATGCGGACGACGAGGCGGAGATTGCACGCGCCCACGCCGCCGAGCGCGTGCTGTTCGAAGGAGTGGTGAAGCTCGAAGGGTCGATCAGCGGCGAGCACGGTATCGGCTTTTCGAAGGCGGCCTTCCTGCCGATCGAGCTCTCGACCGACGAAATCGCGCTGATGCAGCGGGTGAAGGCCGCCTTCGACCCGGCCGGCCTGCTCAACCCCGGCAAGATCTTCCCGTGAGCATTTGCTAGAATCAGCGGCGATGCTCCTGAAGCTTTCGGCCGTCACGCTCGTTGCGCTGCTCTCACTCTCGCCGCCACAGTCGCAGGCCGACGAGATCGCCACCCTCAAACGGCAGGTCCAGGAGCTGAAGACGCAGCTGACGTCGATGGAGCGCGACCTCCAGACGATCAAGTCCATCCTGACGCAGGCGCAGGGGCCGACCGGCGATCAGTTCGCCGACAAGACCATCTCGCTCGCCAACGAGCCGTCACGAGGACGCGCGTCCGCAAAGGTCACGATCGTCGAGGTCTCCGACTTCCACTGCCCGTTCTGCCGGCGGCAGACGCTCCAGACCCTGCCTCAGGTCTTCACCGACTACGTGGACTCCGGGAAGGTTCGTTACGTGTTCGTGGACTATCCGATCGCGCAGCTCCACCCTGACGCGTCAAAGGCGCACGAAGCGGCGGCCTGCGCCGGCGATCAGGGCAAGTACTGGGAGATGCACACCAGCCTCTTCACGAACCCGCCGGCGCGCGATGCCGCGCAGTTCACCGCTCAGGCCAAAACGCTGGGGCTGGATGAAGGCAAGTTCGCCGCATGCCTGAAGGAGGAGGTGCACGCCTCCGCCATTCGCGACAGCGTCGCCCGCATGCAGCAGCTTGGCGTCGGGGGAACGCCGCTGACGCTCGTCGGCCTGACGCCCGCCGACGGCGCGCCGCTCAAGGTCATCGCGTCGATCTATGGAGCGCGCCCGTACGCCGACTTCAAGGCCGCCATCGACGCCGCGCTCGCGCAGGCGCAGTAAGCGTCACACGACCCGCAGCCGGCGTGTTCCCGGCAGGAACGGGCTCGAAGCGAGCTACCCCTCGAATCGGCGGCCCCAGCGTCCAGGAATAGCGATGCGGCAGTCGGGGCACCGACCCTCCGCCGTGATCCGATAGCTCCGAATCAGGTAACCGTAGCGCTCGACCAGCATCGCCCGGCACGCGTGACACCGGGTGTGCTCGAGATCCCCGACCTGTCCCGGCAGATTCCCCGCGTACACGTAACGCAACCCGTTCGCCCGTCCGATCCCGGCGGCGGCGATCAGCATGTCCGGGCTCGTGTTGGCCGGGTCGTGCATCTTGTAGTCCTTGTGGAACGCCGTCACGTGCCACGGGATGTCAGGCGACACGCCGGCCACGAAGGCGGTCAGCCGCTCAATCTCCTCCCGGCTGTCGTTGAAGCCCGGGATGAGCAGCGTGACGATCTCGAGCCACACCCCCATGCCGTGCAGCGCGTCGATGGTTTCCAGGATCGGCGCGATCCGGCCACCGAGCTGACGATAGTGCCGGTCGTCGAAGCTTTTCAGATCGACCTTGTACATGTCGATCCAGGGGCGGATGTACTCCAACACACGCGGCGTGCCGTTGCCGTTCGACACGTATCCCGTGAGCAGCCCGGCAGTCCGCGCCTCGCGAAAGATCGCGACCGCCCATTCACTCGTGATGAGCGGCTCGTTGTAGGTGCTGACGACGACGCGCGCGCCGAGGCGGAGGGCGTCGGCCGCGAGAGCCGCCGGAGTGGCGTCGAGGGGGGGCGCGACCGCCTGCGGGTCGCGCAGCGCCTGGGACGTTACCCAGTTCTGGCAGTAGCCGCAGTGCAGATCGCAGCCGAGCATCCCGACGCTGTACGCGAGCGCGCCGGGGTGCACGTGAAAGAACGGTTTCTTCTCGATCGGGTCGCACTGCACGCCGCCGACATAGCCCCACGGCACGCGGAGGTGTCCGCCCTGGTTGAAGCGGACCGTGCAGACGCCCGCAGCACCGTCGGGAATCGGGCAGGCATGCCCGCAGGCGTGGCAGCGGACGCGACCCCTGGAGATCGTCTCGACCAGCTCCGGGGCGGACTCCGCCGTTCGCGTGCTGAGCAGGTCGGCCAGCGAAGCCATGCGGCCATTCTAGCCCGCGGATCCCCACGGAGCGCCGATGTGACGGTCCACGGATGCACCAGCGAAACGTCTCCGCAAGGGCCGGTCAATAGAACACGGATGTCACGGACGAGCACGGAGGTACGCGGAGGGGTCGAGCCGTCACGTCGTCATGCATCAAAGACGATGAAGCCGAGAAAGACGGCATCGTGTGGATACCATGCCGCCGTCCGTGTGGGGGCCATGAACGGACGAATGAGCGATGCCCCCCTGCATGCGGGACATTCCGCGTGGACGGCTCCGTGCCATCGGCGCTCGTCCGTCACATCCGTGTTGTTTTGTGTCTCGTGCGGAGTTGTTGGCTCCTTGGTGTCTGTGCTCGTCCGTCACATCCGTGTCCTTTTCGTCTTGCGTGTGGCGTTTGGAGCTCCGTGTCGTCCGTGCCAGTCCGTCACATCCGTGTCTTTTCGGATCTCTGTGGGGTTCGAGGCTCCGTCGGGTTTGAGGCTCCGTGGATCTCCGCGGCTACAATTGGCTCATGCCCAGAACCGTGGCCGTCATCGGCGCCTCGAACAATCGCGACAAGTTTGGCAACAAGGCGCTGCGCGCGTTCGCCCGCCAGGGCTACGTCGTGATCCCCGTCCATCCGACCGAGCGCGAGGTTGAAGGGCACACGGCATATCGATCCGTGCTCGACGTCCCCGGGCCGATCGACATCGCCACGGTGTACGTGCCGGCGGCGGCCGGTGTCACGGTGGTGGAGCAATTGGCGCAGCTCCAGGTTGGCGAGGTGTGGCTCAACCCCGGCGCAGACGACCCCGTCGTCGTCAGCCGCGCCCGGGCGCTCGGGCTGAAGACGATTCAGGCCTGCAGCATCATCGCCATCGGCGAGAGCCCCGGACGCTACTGACCGCCCCGTGCCGGGCCCCGGCCGGTCCTTGACACCCGGCTCGGCGGGTGCCTATACTTTCCGCCA
Organism: Acidobacteriota bacterium; assembly: GCA_031425515.1. Classification (GTDB taxonomy): domain Bacteria; phylum Acidobacteriota; class Vicinamibacteria; order Vicinamibacterales; family 2-12-FULL-66-21; genus JALZOC01. Next base: position 4,066 of record JANPJN010000542.1, read on the forward strand.
GCACAACACTTCCAATCCATATCCGCGCACCCGCGGGCCCACGTCTCATCACGCCGCCCGCATTCAGCAATAAAGCCGACGTCCCCGAAACAATCAGTTCCGACAACCGACAGCGCCAGCAGTCCATGCCGACCAACAAACGCAGCTCCGGGCGTCCGCCCGCCGATCAGACCACGACTCCCGATCAGCCCACTGGGGAACAGCCACAGAGCGACCCGGTCGAGAGTGGGCAGCAGCAGGAGGCCGCACCCCCGGCCGCCGCACCGCCCCAGCCTTCGGGCCCGGCCCAGCCCTCGCGCCAGGCGCAGCCCCCTGAAGAAGGCCGGCGGGGCCGCGGTCTGAACATCAACGACCTGAAGGACAAGAGCATTCAGCAGCTCACGCAGATTGCGAAGGACCTGACGGTCGCCGGCGCCACCGGCATGCGCAAGCAGGAACTGATCTTCCAGATCCTCAAGGCGCAGACCGAGCAGAGTGGCTTCATCTTCTCCGAGGGCGTCCTCGAGGTCCTGCCGGACGGCTTTGGATTTCTCCGCGCCCCCGACTACAACTACCTCCCGGGGCCGGACGACATCTACGTGTCCCCCTCGCAGATCCGCAAGTTCGACCTCCAGACCGGCGACACCGTGTCGGGGCAGATCCGGCCGCCGAAGGAAGGGGAGCGCTACTTCGCGCTCATCAAGGTCGAGGCGGTCAACTTCGAGTCGCCGGACCTGGCGCGCGACAAGCTGTTCTTCGAAAACCTCACCCCGCTCTATCCGCAGGAGCGCTTCATCCTCGAAACGACGCCCGAGCTCCTCGCGGGACGCGTGCTCGACCTGATGGCCCCGATCGGCAAGGGGCAGCGCGGGCTGATCGTCGCTCCACCGCGCACCGGCAAAACGATGCTCCTCCAGAGCATCGCGCAGTCGGTCGCGAAGAACCACCCGGACGTCTTCCTGATCGTGCTCCTCATCGACGAGCGGCCGGAGGAAGTCACCGACATGCAGCGCTCCGTGAACGGCGAGGTCATCTCCTCCACGTTCGACGAGCCGGCGGCCCGCCACGTCCAGGTCGCCGAGATGGTGATTGAAAAGGCGAAGCGCCAGGTCGAGCACAAGAAGCACGTGCTCATCCTGCTCGACTCGATCACGCGCCTCGCACGGGCG
>JANPJN010000543.1:0-1953 GCA_031425515.1 Acidobacteriota bacterium
AGGACGGCGCGCCGGTGCGGGCGCGGAAGTAGCAGGTTCCGCCGCTTCACCGCGGCGCCCCTCAGCCAGACATTAGTCTTCCCGGGTACGGCCCTTCTGCATAATTTCACCATTTGGTCCCTGAAAACCGTTGGACCGTCCCTTGCCATGGCAGAATCTTCACCACCAACTCGTCTCAACTGACAAAACAGCGCACCGCCCGACGATCGCCTCCTGGTCGTCGACGCGGGATCGGCACTGGAAAGGACAGCTGCATGCACCGTCACCTCGGCAGGATCGGAGCCATCGTGCTCGGTATCCTCATTGCGCCTCTCGCCTTCACCCTCATGGCACAGCAATCCGAGCAGGTGGCGCCGAAGGCGCGCACCAGCAAGCTGTACATCGTTCAGATGGCGCAGCCTCCTGTGGTCGTCTACCGGGGCGGCGTCGACAACCTCGCCGCCACGGCCATCCGCGGGCAGAAGGTGGATCCGACCAGCCCCGCGGTCGTCGGCTACGTCGCGCATCTCCGCGCCCGGCACGAGGAGGCCGTCGCGCGTACCGGAGGCCGGAAGGTGCACGACTACACCTTCACGTACAACGGCTTTGCCGCCGAGTTGACCGAGGCGCAGGCGGAGGCCATGAAAAATGTCGCCGGCGTGATCTCGGTCACGAAGGATGAGATCCGGAAGCCGGACACCTCCTCCACCCCCGCGTTCCTCGGGCTGTCGGCGCCCGGTGGCGCATGGGACGCGCTCGGCGGTGTGAAAAACGCCGGCGAAGGGATCGTCGTCGGCATCGTCGATTCAGGCATCTGGCCGGAGAATCCGTCGTTCAGCGATCGCACCGGCACCAACCCCAACGGGAAGACAGGCAAGCTCGATTACCAGCAGATTCCTGGCTGGCACGGCAAATGTACCCCGGGCGAACAATTTCCGGCCTCGGCCTGCAACCAGAAGCTGATCGGCGCCCAGTGGTTCAACGCCGGCTTCGGCGGCGACGCGAGCGTCAAGCAGCTGTTCCCCTACGAGTACGCATCGGCGCGTGATGCCGACGGACACGGCAGCCATACCAGCAGCACCGCCGCCGGCAACAACGGCATCACCGCGACGGTGGACGGCACCCCTCTTGGCGCCGTCAGCGGCATGGCCCCGCGCGCCCGCATCGCGACCTACAAGGTGTGCTGGGGCAAGGGCGGCGAAGGGGGCTGCGCCAGCAGCGACTCGGTGGCCGCCATCGACCAGGCGGTGGCCGACGGCGTGGACGTGATCAATTTCTCCATCAGCGGATCGCTGACCAGTTTCGTCGACCCCGTGGAGATTGCGTTTCTCTATGCCGCGGAAGCCGGCGTCTTCGTAGCCGCCTCGGCAGGCAACAATGGCCCCGGAGCGAGCACCGTCGCGCACAACAGTCCGTGGCTCACGACCGTGGCCGCGGGTACCCACGACCGCGTGTACACCGCGACGGTGACGCTCGGCAACGGCGCAGTCTATACGGGCGCGGGTCTCGGCGCGGCCGTGCCGAGCTCGTTGGTAGTTCTCTCGACCGCTGCCGGTCTGACGTCCGCGGCCGCTGAGGACGTGAGACTGTGCTTCATCGGCTCGCTCGATCCCGCGAAGGTCACCGGCCGAATCGTGGTGTGCGATCGGGGTGTCAACGCCCGCACGGACAAGAGCGCCGCGGTCAGGATGGCCGGAGGGATCGGGATGATCCTGGTCAACACGAGTGCGAACTCCTTGAACGCCGACCTGCACGCTGTTCCCTCCGTCCACCTGTCGCATGTCGATCGGCCCGCCGTCGTGGCGTATGCGGCGAACGCAGCAGCGACGGCGGCCCTGGGCCAGGGACAGCAGATCGCGGGCGCGGTGGCTCCCTCGGTAGCGAGCTTCTCGTCGCGTGGCCCCGCACGCGCGGGCGCCGGCGATCTCATCAAGCCCGACATCATGGCGCCGGGCGTTGACATCCTCGCAGCGG
>JANPJN010000544.1:0-1502 GCA_031425515.1 Acidobacteriota bacterium
AGACGCTCATCAACGAGGTGCTGGCGCAGCACGTCCGGAAAGACGCGGACAGCGCGGACCCCGTATGAGTTCAAGCATGCATCTGTCCGTTACTTGACAAGGGTTTCGAAGCAATGGACCGCGACTCCAATATCCGCACCCTCCAACGTGACGACCTCGCTGGTGTTCGTCTTGTTCTTGATGGCACGGGCCTTTTCCCTTCCGAGATGCTGGGCGAAATGGCGGAGCCGTTCCTAAGTGGTCGGGCGCCGCATTTTTGGATCGTCGCAGTACGGGGGGAGGAGACTGTAGGCTTCGCCTACTGCGAGCCGGAGCGACTGACGGAAGGGACCTACAATCTTCTCGCCATCGCGGTCGCTCCGGATCATCAGCGAAGCGGTTCGGGGACCGCATTGGTCCGCGGCATCGAAGCCCTCCTGAGAGGACAGGGTGGCCGGCTTCTTCTGGTCGAACCTCCACCGACCCCGATCAGGATGGGGCTCGGGCGTTCTACCTGAGGGATGGGTTCACCGAAGAAGCTCGGATTCGCGACTTCTATGCGCCCGGGCAGAGCAAAGTCGTCTTCCGGAAGCAGTTCTAAGACTCTTGCCACACCCGCTGGCGATAAACAGCGGCGGATCCCGTGGCGGCTTGAACATCTGTCCTTCGAGCGCTACAACATGCTGATGACGACCGCGGGTGACAAGGCATGCAGTCCCGCTACCGCGCCTGCTTCTTCCCCGCCCGCTCTTCACGCCGCCTGATCTCCGCCGCGAACGCGTCCTGCGCCGCGCGCGACCCAAGAATCCACCCGATCACGACGCCGACGATCAACACCGCGGGGATGAAGATGAAGTGCGCCGACGTCATATTCGAGAAATTCACCGACGCGCGCTCCCCTCCACACGCCGGGCGACGGTCGCCAGCTCGCGCTCGACCCGGCCGAGGCGTTGCCAGATGGACCACAGATAGCCGAACACGAGCACCCAGGCGACGGCGTACGCGCCGAGAACCAGCGGCGCCGCGGGCAATTGCTCCTGGGCAGGCAGGCTGTCGGCCGCCACGAACCCGTCGGGCGGCGCAGGCGGCTGCGCGGCGGCGGGGCTCCCCACCACGATTGCAACGATCACCAGGGCCACGGCCACGAACAGGCGGCAGGTGCGACCGACCGCGAAAGGCTTTCTCATATCACTCTTCACGGCCTCAATCCTCCATCGCCAGGAACAGCGCGTCGAGCTCGGCCCGCCGCTGCTCGAGACGGACACGCGCGGCAAGCATGAGCCCATACAAACCCAGGAACGCCACGGCGCACAGCAGGAACGGCCGGCCCATCTCGGGCTGCAGCGTCATCAGCACGGTCGTCTTCGGGTGGACGGTCCGCCAGAGATTCACCGACCAGTACACGAACGGCACGTTGGCCATCCCGAACAGCGCGAGGCCCGCACCCAGCTTGTCCGATCCGGGCCCGCCATATTTTTTCAGCAGCGTGTAGGCGACAAAGATCATGAACAGCATCAGGCTCG
>JANPJN010000545.1:0-4748 GCA_031425515.1 Acidobacteriota bacterium
TGCGTCCGATGTCGCCGATGACCTCAATCGACAGCGGACGGACGTTCGGGGCCATGCGGATCTCCTCGAACATCTGCCGCGTGAAGCCGTTCGGCAGCGGAAACCGTTCGACCACGAGCGGCACCATTCGGGCGACATCGCCGTTGGCCTGCGCCAGCGTGACGCCCGGCTTGAGGCGCGCGACGCCCACATAGCTGAAGTTGCCGATGAACACTTTGGCGCGATCCAACTGGAAGGGCAGGATCACCTGCGGCGTCTGGTTCAGGAATCTGAAACCCGCCGGCAAGACGCCAATCACCTCGTGCGGTGTGCCGTCGATCGTCAGCGGACGCCCGAGCACTCCCGGGTTGCTCCCGAGCGTGCGCCGCCAGTAGCCGTGGGTAAGGATCACGCGATTGGGCCGGCCGGGCAGGTCATCGTCCGCCGTGAAGATGCGGCCGAGCGCCGCCTGCACACCGAGCACGCCGAGCGTGCCGTCCGTGACGCGCAGGGCCTCGACGCGTTCCGGTTCGCCGGTGCCCGTGACGGAAACCGCCGTGTCGCTCCAGAGCCCGATATCTTCGAAGACCCGTCCCTCGTCGCGGTAGGTGAAGTACGTGGCCGGCGACTGGTTCAGGAGGTCGATGTTCATGCCCGGGGCGCTGTGCCAGACGCCGACGAGGCGATCGGCGTCGCGGTAGGGCAGCGGCTTCAACAGGACGCCGTTGACCACGCTGAAGATCGCGGCGTTGGCGCCAATGCCGAGACCGAGCGTGAGGATGGCGACCGCCATGAACATCGGCGTGCGAAGCAGGCGGCGGACTGTGCGGGAGAGGCGGACAGGAACCAGTGCCATGCGCAGGTATACGAACCCCGGAGGCCCGTGGTTCATCGGGCGAACCCGCCGCGCGCAGCCGGCGTCCGCAGCCGGTGTCGTCGCCATGCGCCGGCGAGGGTGCCGGCGCATGCGACGCGGGACGTGCTAGCGGTTGTCGCCGTCGAGCAGACCGCCGAGGCCTCCGAGGATCGATCCCTCTTCGCGCCCTCCGCGCAGCTTGCCCGGCACGGCGGCAATGATCCGGTTGGCCAGCCGGCTGAGGGGCAGCGACTGCAGCCACACGCGGCCGGGTCCGGTCAGCGTTGCGAAGAACAGCCCCTCGCCACCGAACAGCGCGGACTTGATCTTCCCGACGTACTGGATCTCGTAGTTGACGCTCGGCTGGAAGCCGACGATGCAGCCCGTGTCGACGCGGATGATTTCACCCGGCGCCAGCGTGCGTTCCTGCAGCGTGCCGCCGGCGTGCACGAAGGCCCAGCCGTCGCCCTGGAGACGCTGCATGATGAACCCTTCACCGCCGAACAGTCCGACCCCGAGCCGCTTCTGGAAGGCGATGCCGATCGACACCCCCTTGGCGGCGGCAAGAAAGGAATCTTTCTGCGTGATCAACTCACCGCCGATCTCGGCCAGGTGGATCGCGATGATTTTCCCTGGGTACGGTGCACCGAACGCCACGCGGCGCTTCTGGCCGCTGCGGTTCTGGAAGACCGTCATGAAGAGCGACTCGCCGGTGAGCAGCCGCTTCCCGGCCCCCATCAACGCGCCCATGATTCCGGTCTGCGCCTGCGACCCGTCGCCGAAGATCGTCTCCATCTCGATCCCGTCGTCCATGTACATCATGCCGCCGGCCTCGGCGACCGTGGCCTCCTGCGGGTCGAGCTCGACCTCGACGAACTGCATGTCGTCGCCGAAAATCTTGTACTCAATCTCGTGCATGTTCGCCATTCGCATGTCCTCTCGTCAGGCCGGCCGGAATCGTCCCGTTCAGCGGCATAATGGAGTGATGATAATACTGCCCGGAAAGTACAGGACTCTGGCCCTGGCCGCAATCGTCTCCGTGCTCGGCGTGTCGGGCACCGGCGCGCAATCCGGCACGGCCATTTCGGTATTCAAGAGCCCGACGTGCGGCTGCTGCGTGAAGTGGGTGGACCACCTGCGGGCCAGCGGGTTCGCCCCGACGTCCACGAACGTGGCCGACATGGCGCCCGTCAAGACGAAGCATCGCGTCCCGAAAAGCGCGGAGTCGTGCCACACGGCGATTGTGAGCGGCTACGTGATCGAGGGGCACGTGCCAGCCGCCGACATCAGGCGTCTGCTCAAGGAGAAGCCTGCCGTCGTGGGCCTCGCGGCCCCCGGGATGCCCATCGGGTCTCCCGGCATGGAGGGACCGAACCCCCAGAAGTACGACGTGCTGTCGTTCGATGCGAAGGGACAAACGCGCGTGTTCGCCACCCACGGCGGGTCCTAGGGTCTGATGATGCACGGCGACCCGGGGGTCGCAACCGGCGGGAGGCTGACCGTGATGGCGTCGCTGCTCGCGTCGGCCCTGCTCCTTGCGGGCCCCGCCCACGCGGTCGTCGCGGGGACGCGGAAGACGCCCGTCGTCAAGGCGTTGCTCTCGGCCGCCGATACCCAACGCGCGCTCCGGCTCGCGGGTGAGTCCGACGGTGTACGCGCGCGGTTCCACGCGCCCTACGTCTCCGTCATTCCCGGCTCGGTCATCACCGAGATCCAGGTGCTCACCGAATTCCGGCGGACGGTGATCGCGGCCGAAGAGGCCAGACGGCGCGGTGACTGGACCGTCGCTCAGGGGGCACGCAGCCTCAGCGGCCTGAGCGTGGACGATGTGGTGCGGCCCTGGCGTGCGAAGGTGACGATTGCGGCGAGCCTTCAGCTCGATGCGATGCACACCTACGTCGCCGTTCCCAACTGTGAAGTGCTGATGGGCGGCATGCCCGTCATTGGTTCGCTCGACCGGCGCGTCACGCCTCGGTCTTCAATGCCGTACGCCAGTCGCGGTGCGACGACGACGTCGCTGCTGGGCGCGCTCATCGAGGCCGATTTCGACGCCGCGTCGCTCGGTGGAACGTCGAGGCTCGTGCTCGTCCTCTGCGACGGGAAGGAAGTGGCGCGGCGCACGATCGACTTCGACCGCCTCGAGTAGGCTGGTGAGCCGGTTCGCCAAGATCTTCGGCACGACAGCGCCTTGATCAGCTAGAATTGCGACTGGATGATCGAGTCGGGCCGCAGCCTGCATTGCCCACCACTACGCCAGGGCCGGTCGCTGACCGGCCTTTTTGCTGTACTGCGCATCGGCGCGCTGAGATAGGAGGATTCCATGGCGAACCGCACCAAAGTCACGCAACAGAAGCGCGCGCGCGAGCGCGCCAAGCAGGAGCGGATGCAGGAGAAGACCCGGCGCCGCGAAGAAGTCAAGGTGCGCAAGGCCAACGAGCCGGCATCGGCGACGACCGGCGATGAGGACCCTGATATCGCCGGGATCGTGCCGGGCCCGCAGCCGCGTCCGTGGGAAGACGACGACCTCGTGGAAGAGGCGGAAGACGCTGAGGCCGAGAAAACCGAGGCGGAGTAGCGGCGCTCACGAATGATTCTGGTGTACGTCGCGGTCGGCGGGGCGATTGGATCGGGCGGCCGATACCTGCTCACGGGGCTCGTCAACCGCGGCGCGGCCCCACACTCGCCGTGGGGCACGTTTGTCGTCAACATCCTCGGGTGTTTTGTTTTCGGAGTGATCGCGGCGATGGCGGAACGCCGCGCGCCGCTGCCCCCCGCGGGCCGGGCCTTTCTGCTCGCCGGCGTGCTCGGCGGCTTCACGACGTTTTCCTCTTACACGTTCGAGACCTTCATGCTGCTTCGGGCGGGGCAGGCGGCCCGGGCCGTCGTCAATGCCGGCGCACAGGTCGTGCTGGGACTCGGGGCCCTGTGGGCGGGATACGCCGTCGGACGACAGCTCTGACCGAAGCGTCAGCGCTTCACACCGCGGTGCATTGTGGTCCGCCGTAGAAAAAGAGGGCGGCCGGCCGCCAGTCGCAGATCGACCGGCGTCCGTCCGCCTTCGGACGCGTTGACAGTGCCGCGCGAGGCGGCCCCTCCGATCCGGCGTCAGACCCGCCGACGGCCGCTCACCAGGCCGAGCACGAACAGCACCAGGGCGATGACCAGCAGCACGTAGATGAAATTGCCCATCGTGTATCCGCTGACGAGCCCGAGCAGCCACAACACCAGCAGAATCACCGCAATCGTGAAAAGCATTTCGTTTCTCCTCCTGCCCGGAGACTCAGCACAAGGCGTACCGCCCGGCAGCACCTCTTCCGGGACCCCTGGACCCCATCCGGGGCGACTGCTGTGTCAGGCGCTACCACCTGTGGGCAGCGGGATCGCTGAGGTTGAGTAAAGTGGGACCTGGCCGGGCGGTGGAAGGGAAACGCAGGGGCTGACGCGGGCTCAGGGCTCCCGCTCCACCGTTACGTCCACGGTGCCCAGCGGTTCGTCGAGCGCCACGAAGAGATCGTCCGGATTCTCCATGCCGGCCGCGAAAAGGTCGGCGGGCCGGTAAGGGCGCTCCCGCACCGAAAGCGTGACGTCGGCAATCTCCTCATACGTCGCGAGCACCACATCGGCCATCGCGTAGAGCGTGTGGTGCACCGATCGCCCACGGTGCCAGCTGAAGGTGTCGACGAGCGCGGCGCGCACCCCCTGACGAAATGCGCGGAACGTGACGTCCGGGCTGCGATAGCTCCAGCGGGCGGAAAGCCCCGCGACGAAGATGCGCTGCAGGCCATCCGTCGTCCCGTCCTGCGGCCGCGCGTCCGGCGCGGGCGCGAAACCCCAGGTGCGCATGAGGGACAGGCCATCCAGCCCGGAAGTCACCGCCACCCGGGAGCCGTTGCTCGTGACCGCCGCGGTCTTG
>JANPJN010000546.1:0-1798 GCA_031425515.1 Acidobacteriota bacterium
CGATGATCTCGAGAATTGCCGCCTGCCGGTGTGCCTTCATATTCCCCGGAGCTTTCATGCTGCTCGAGACGGGAGTAATTATACAGCATATGCATCCCCAATCCGCACGCACCGCTGCAAATTACTTGATTCAGGCAACGAGATTCTGTATAAATAGAGGTTCCGATGAATAAGTATTCTCCGGTGCGGGTTGGCGTCGCGGGGGTCACAGGCTATGCCGGCCTGGAGCTCCTCCGTCGTCTCGCGCGCCACCCGCACGTGGACGTCCGGCACGCCATGGCATCAGGGGCGTCGGAGTCGAAACGGCTGCCGTCGCTCGCGAAAATCTGGGATCGGCCAGTGGAGCCGATGGATGTCGAACGGCTGGCCACCGGAACGGACGTCGTGTTTCTCGGGCTGCCCGATACCCTCGCCGCCCAGATCGCCCCGGCGCTCGCCGATCGCGGCGTCCGCGTGTTCGACCTGTCGGGTGCGTTCCGGCTGCGGGACGTGGCGAACCGGCAGCGGTGGTATCCGCACTCCCCCGCCACGACCGCGGGGATCGCCTACGGCCTGCCGGAGCAGCGCCGGGCGGAGCTTGCCGACGCGCGGCTGGTGGCCTGCCCCGGGTGCTACCCGACGGCGGCGCTGCTCGCGCTGCAGCCGCTCGTGGCCGAATCGCTGCTGGAGCCGGGCATCATCATCGACGCGAAGTCTGGCATCTCCGGCGCGGGCAAGACCCCGACCGAGCGCACCCATTTCTCGGAGTGCCACGACAGCATCTCGGTCTACGGGGTGTTCGCCCACAGGCACGGCGCGGAGATCGAACAGGAGCTCGGCGTGCCGGTCACCTTCGTGCCGCACCTCGTGCCGCTCGATCGGGGCATCCTGGAAACGATCTACGCGCGCCTCCGTCCCGGCGTCGGGGCCGACGAGATCGGATCGGCCATGACCCGCGCGTACGCCGGCTCGCCGTTTGTCCGCCTCACGGCGCCGGATCTACCCGAGATCAAGCATGTCGCGCACACGAACTTCTGCGACATCGGGTGGAAGGTCGATGCGCCGGGCGGCCAGCTCGTGATGGTTTCCTGCATCGACAACCTGGTGAAGGGAGCGGCCGGCCAGGCGATTCAGGCCTTCAACGTGATGTTCGGCTTCGACGAAGCCGCGGGGCTTCTCTAGGCGTCATGGTCACGGTCCTGAAACTGGGCGGCGAGCTGCTCGAGGATGCGGCCGCCACCCGCGGCGCCGCCGCCGCGATCGCGCGGCTGGCATCGGCCGGCCCGGTGGCGGTCGTCCATGGAGGCGGGCGCGCCATCGACGCCGAGCTGCGCGGCCGGGGCCACGAGCCCCGGTTCGTGGACGGCCTCCGCGTCACCGACGCCCCGGCTCTCGACGCGGTCGTCTCGGTCCTCGCCGGCCGCACCAACACCGCACTCGTCGCGGCCGTCGGCGCCGCGGGCGCGAGAGCGGTCGGCCTGACCGGCGCCGACGCGGCGATCGGGCGATCGGTGCGCGCCGGGGAGCTCACCGCCGTCAACGGCGACCGTGTGGACCTCGGGCTGGTCGGACGGCCCTCGGGCGGCGATGTCACGCTGCTCCACGACCTCCTCCGGCTGGGATACGTGCCGGTGATTGCGAGCATCGGAGTGGACGCGGGGGGTGGGCTGCTGAACGTGAACGCCGATACTCTGGCCGGACATCTCGCGGCGGCGCTCGGAGCGGGCCGCCTGATCATCGCAGGGGCGACCGCCGGCGTGCTCGACGCCGCCGGCCAGCGCATCGACCGGCTGACGCCGGCGGACATCGACGAGATGAC
>JANPJN010000547.1:0-2679 GCA_031425515.1 Acidobacteriota bacterium
TCGCCGTCCGATGTCACGATGAAGCGCCCGCGCGCGTGCGCGAACCCGGCGGCAAACGCCGCCGTCTGCCCGAAGTTGCGGCGGAACTGGATCACCCGCATCCGCGCGTCCGCCGCCTGCAGCGCTGCCAGCTTCGCAAACGTATCGTCCGTACTTCCGTCGTCGATCACCAGGATTTCGTAAGGACGTCCGAAGCCTTCGAGCACGGTCGTGAGCTCGCGATAGAGCTCCGCCACGCTCGCGGATTCGTTGCGCATCGGGATGACGATCGAGATGTCCGGGGCTGTGCTCATCAAGGCTAAACGGTTGATTGTAATGGCGCTTACAGGCCTTCGTCAACGCGCGGGCGGCGACGCCGACGGCGCATCCAGATCCAGGCCGCGCCCCCGGCGAGCACCGCGACCGCGAGACCGAGCGAAACCGGGCGGGCATTGTCGCGCACGAACAGCGCGGCGCGCTCGCCGTAATAGAACGCGAGGAACGCCTCGCCGAAATACCGGATGCCCCGCCCGATGCCGACCGCCACAAGGAAATCGAACGGGCGCACACCGGCGACGCCCGCCGCGAGCACGAAAGGCTTGAACGGAAAAGGGGGCGGCAGCAGGGAGGGGACGATGACCGCCAGGAGGCCGTAGCGCCGGAACACCCCGAGCGCCCGGTCGACGTGCCGGTCGCTCAGCCGTCGTCGCAGAAACGCCTCTCCGCCACGGCGCCCGACGAGATAGAGCGCAAAGCATCCGGCCATCGAGCCCAGGGTCGGCATCAGCGCGTAATAGAGGACGCGCTCCTTGTGGGCGGTGACGAGCCAGATGATGAGGAGATCGACGACCTCGGGGAACGACAGGAACGACGAATCCAGCAACGCGATCAGGAACAAGCCGGGACCGCCGAGTGCGACCGCGGTAGCCTGCACCCAGGCGACAAGACGATGCATTCCGCTGAGTGTAGACTAAGAAACGTTCTGTCTACCACGAGCGTCCCGCGACACGAGCTCCGGCCCGACTCCCTTTCTGTCGATCGTGCGCGGGCGGCGATCCTGATCGGCATCGCGGCGGCGCTGGCCGGCGCGGCGGCGGCGCTCGTCTACGCCCACGCGGGCCTCACCCTCAGCCACTACGATGCGCGCGCGCACCTGGTCGTCGCGCGCCGCATTATCGACAGCCTCACGCCCGGGTGGCAGCAGGTCGGGGCCGTGTGGCTGCCGCTTCCGCATCTGCTGAACATGATTCCCGTGCAGGCCGACTGGCTGTACCGCACGGGGGCCTCGGCGGTCGTGATCTCCGTCGCGAGTACGGGACTCGCGGCCTGGGGCCTGGCGTCCGTCATCCTGCGATCGACCGGATCGAGGAGCGGCGCGGCCGCGGCGGTGGCCCTGTTCGCGCTCAACCCCGATGTGCTCTACCTCCAGAGCACGCCGATGACCGAGCCGCTGCTCTTCGCGACCACCACCGCGGCGCTGGCGCTCACGGCGGCCTGGGTCGCAGCCGGCGCCGAGCGTTGGCCGCACGCGGCCGGGGCCATGTTTGCCGCGGCCTGCTTCACACGCTACGAGGCCTGGCCCGTCACCGGCTGCGCGATCGTGCTCACGTGCGGGGTCCTGCTTCGGGGCGGGATGCCCGCGACGCGCGCGCTGCGGGCCGTGTGCGTGCTCGGCGTGTGGCCGGCGGCCGCGGTCCTCCTGTTTCTGATCAACAGCCGGTGGACCGTGGGCGCCTGGTTCGTGAGCACGGGGTTTTTCCTGGCGGAGAACACCGACGCGCTCGGACATCCGTGGGTTGCGCTGGAACAGATTCGCGAGGGGCTCTTCGTCGTGGCCGGATCGGGCCTCGTCTGGTCGGCGTACGCAGGAGCCGTGCTTGCGATCGTCGCGTTCGTCCGCTCACGCGAGCGGGCGCCCATCGTGCTGCTGCTCGCGCTGGCCGGCGCGGCGGCGCTCCCCTGGGCCGCGTACGTGCAGGGGCATCCCTTCCGCATCCGCTACGACGTGCCGCTCGTCGCCGCGGCCGCGGGGCTCGCGGGGGCGGGCGTCGGGCTGCTCTGGCGGCGCGTGCGTCCGTTCGCCGCCGTCGCGGTGGTGACGCTCGCGGTCGTGCAGGCGCCGCCGCTCGACCGCACCGCACCGATGGTCGTCGAAGCGCAGTTGGAGGCGGCGAATAAGAACGGCCGTCAGGCGGTGACCGCCTATCTCGTCGCGCACCGCGACGGCGGGACGATCATGATGAGCATGGGATCGCTCGGGCACTACATGCAGGATCTCTCGGCGCACGGATTCCGTATCCGCGATTTCCTGCACGAGGGGAATGGCGACCTGTGGAACTTCGCCGTCCAGTATCCCGAGGGTCTGGCGCGGTGGATCGTGATCGAGGAGAAGGCCGAAGGCGGCGATGCGCTGTACCGGGAGGCGCAGCGGCGCCCCGCGTTCCTTGACGGCTACGAGCGGGTCGCCGAAGGGGGCGGGGTCGGGCTGTATCGGATCAAGTAGGTGCTACGGAGTCCTGCGGAACCTTGCAGAACCCCGTAGCACCTGATGGACCTCGAGGTTCAGAACCGCACGTGAAAAGTGAGCGCGGCGTTCCAGCCGCCGAGGTCGATCTTGCTGCCGAGCAGCTCGGACTGTTCCGGCTTCGTATCCCCCTGAGCCTTCTGGTAGCGCACCTCGCCGCCGATGTCCATCATGTC
>JANPJN010000548.1:0-8598 GCA_031425515.1 Acidobacteriota bacterium
GGCACGCGCGCCTCGATGAGCGCGTGGTACATCCCGAGCACGTGGTCGCCCGCACGATCGCCCGTGGCGGCGCCGGAATGGAAGGTCTCGGTCTGCTCGGAATAGAGGAGCGCCACGCGGGCGAGTGGGCGCTCGTTGCGCAGATAGCGCTCGTGCCGGGCGTGCCACTGATAGATCCGGTCCACGGCGGGCAGCCAGCGGCGGTCGTAGAGCACTCCGGAGAATTTCGTCACCCACGGACGCATGCCGTTGGCGGTCCCCTCGGCGACCCACAGCCGGATCTCCGACTCGCTCTGGACCGAGTCCTTCCAGCGATAGGGCTCCTCGAGGCCGACGCTGAAGATGCCGCCGATCGGCCGTCGGCCCATGACCGACCGCAGTTCCTTCGCGCGGTGGCCATTGGACCACGGCGGCGTGACTCCCCGCCTCGCCTGATGATCGGTGAACTGGATTGGCGCGAGCTCCCCGGCGGTCTTCAGGTCGGGGGGGCCATTGGGAATGAAACAGGCGTCTGGGTTGATCGCCCGGATGCCCGCATCGAAATGCTTCCACAGTGTGGTGAGCCTCGCCTTGCGCCAGGCGAGGAACTGGCGCCTGACGGGATCGCGCGGGTCCGACACACGCGGCAGCTCGAGCCCGGTCGCCTTCTTGAAGTTGCGCTGGCAATGGACGCAGTAACAGTCCCCCTGGCCGGCCCACCGGTTCGCGAAAATGCCATCGACCCGATAGCGGCTGACGATCTCGCGCTGCACGCGATCCATGAAGTCGAAGTTGTAGGGGCCCAGCGCGCAGGTCACCCACAGGTCGGGGTTCGCCCAGTGCCGGTACGGCACGCCCTCCTTTGTGACCGCAATCCAGTCCGGGTGCGCCTGCCGCACCTCGTCGCGCGCGGCATGCGGATCGGTGCGCGCGATCACCCGCATGCCGAGCGCACGGCAGCCGGCGACCAGGGTGCCGAAGGGGTCGCTGCCTTCGAGATAATCGCTCCGGTGATGCAGCGGGATGTCGGTGGGATAGTAGGCGACGATGCCCCCGGCGCTGAGACAGGCGGCGTCGGCGCGAACCCGACGGAAGTAGTCCAGCCAGAACTGCGGATCGAAGCGGCCGGGATCGTTCTCGACCAGGGTCAGTTGCACCCAGCGCATCGGCCCGTCGAACCAGCCCTGGAGCGCGTCAACCGGCCAGACGCCCGCGCCGCTGCCCGCAGTCTGTGGTTCTGCGGCAAGGTCGGGGGCACCGAGCGCCGCGAACGCCCCCGCGGCCTCGAGGAACTGCCGGCGTGACAGCCGCAGCGTGGCCGGCGGCGTCAGTGGGCCGCGCGTCTCCTTGTCAGCGCGATCGTGCGGCATCTGCCCCTCCGTCGGCAACCGGTGGTGCGTCGTCGCGCGGCGCGGCCTCGATCTCCGACACGATTCTGAAGCCGGCATTCGCCGCGGGCACCCCGGCGTAGATGGCCGTCTGGAGGAGCACTTCCTCCAGATCGCAGAGCTCCAGTTCGCGCGCGAGTCCGGCCGTCGCGTGCAGGCGGAACTCCTCCCATCGGCCGAGCGAAGCCGTGATGGCCAGGGCGAGCATTCGCCGCGAGCGCACGTCAAGCCCCGGACGGCTCCAGACGGCGCCCCACGCATAGTCGGTGATGAGCGCCTGGAAATCACGTGTGAGCGGAGTGGTCGAGGCGATGGCGCGATCGACATGCGCGTCGCCCAGGACCTCGCGCCGCACACGCTCGCCGTCACCGTCACCCGACCCCTCGGCCGGCGCGAGAAACGCCAGCACCGCGGCGTTGAACATGCGCGGCGCTTCGAGGTTGGACAGGTGCGCGGCATGCAGCATCACGACCCGGGCGCCGCGAATGCCAGCCGCCAGCGTCTCGCCGTGTGGCGTCCAGGGCAGCGAGATGTCGCGCTCGCCGCCCACGACGAGGACCGGCGTCGGGATGCCGGGCAGCTCCGCCGTCACGTCGAGGTCACGGATCGCCGCGCAGCATCCCGCGTACCCGACCGGATCCGTCGCGATCAGGACCCGCCGCGCGGTCTGCACGGCGCCCGACGGAGCGACCAGGCGCTCCGGCGAGAAGAAGCGCCCCATCACGGCGTCGGCGACGGCCGCCATCCCTCCGCTCAGCACGCTCCGGCGCCGCGCCTCCATCCCCGCCGCATCGGGGCGCGACGACGTGTTGGCGAGCACGGCGGCCGTGACGCGCTCCGGCGCGCGCGCCGCGATCCGCAGCGCAATCATGCCTCCCAGGGACACGCCGCAGAACGCGAACCGCTCGATCCCCAGGGCGTCCGCGAGCGCGAGCGCGTCGTCGGCCAGCTGATCGATGGTGTAGTCGCCAGGGGTGACCCCCGACGCGCCGTGCCCGCGGATGTCGTAGCGGAGAATGCGGAGGTGGTCGCCGAGGGCTGCCGCCTGGGCGTCGAACATGCCGTGATCCTGCCCCAGCGAATGCGCCAGCATCAGCACCGGCCGGTCGTCGCGTCCCTCGAGCCTGTAGAAGCACGTGGTGCCGCGGATTGTGATGAGTGGCATGGGGTGATCGGTCCTCCTCAGGAGTCGGCCAGGAGCTGCGTGCGAAAGTGCTCCGCCGCACCCAGGTAGGCGTCGGGATCGTCAAGAGACGTGAGATCGACCGGCGGCCGCCTGTCGGTCAGCGGCCGCGTGGCCGCGAGGGCCTCGCGCAACGTGCTGCCCTGCGCGACCGCGTCGGCGGCTGCGCGTGCGACGAGCGTCTGCGCCGCCTCGCGACCGAGCAGGGGCGCCAGCAGCACCACCGCCCGCTCCGCCAGCATCGTGCCCCGCGTGGCGTCGATGTTGGCGCGCACCCGCGCGGGATCGATCTGCAACTCCTCCGCCACCCGCGCGACCGCTGACAGCGCGGCCCCCGTGGCCTGCACGAGCGCCGCGATGGTCGGCATCTCCGCGTGACCGCCGCCGACGCCACGCTCGTGCTGCTGGAGCATGCCCGACAGGAATGCCGCGACGAGCCCCGGCACGCGGGTCGCCGCCGCCAGCGCGACGGCACACCCCGCCGGGTTGCGCTTCTGCGGCATGGACGACGACCCGCCGCCGGACTCCGCGGCTTCACCCACCTCGGCCTGCATCAGCAGCATCACATCCGTCGCCACTTTCCCGAGCGACGCGGTGTACACGCCGAGCGCCCCCAGCAGCGCGGCAAGACGGTCGCGGTGCGCGTGCCAGGGCGCTGCCGGCACGGGCAGCTCAAGCTCTCGGCCCAGCGCCGACGCCACGTCCGGCCCCCTGTCACCGAGCGCCGCCAGCGTGCCGGACGCCCCACCGAACTGCAGCACGAGCGCCTCATCGAAGGCTGTGCCGACACGCCGCCATCCGCGCGCACAGGCGGCATGCCATCCCGCGACCTTCAACCCGAACGTCACCGGCGTCGAGGGCTGGAGCAGCGTGCGGCCGGTCATCACGGTGGCGGCGTGCCGATCGGACAGCGACCTGAGCGCGGCGAGCAGGCGCTCGTGGTCAGCCTGCAGGATTGTCCGCACGCGCGCCAGCAGCAGAACCATGGCGGTGTCGGTCGCGTCCTGGCTCGTGGCGCCCCAGTGGACGTAGCCCGCGCTTTGCGCGTCCCGCTCCCGCACCAGAGTGGTGAGCCGCTCGACGACACCGATCGCGATGGTGCCGCTGGCGGTAGCGGCAGTGGCGATCTGCGCGGCATCGAAGTCGTCCGGGCTCGCCGCCGCGGCGGCGATCACGTCGGCGGCCGGTGCAGGAATGACCCCGAGGTTCGCCTCCGCGCGCGCAAGCGCGTTCTCGAACCGCAGCATGGCCTCGATCACGCTCCGATCGGCGAAGACCTCCGCGAGCGGCGGCGTCGTCGCCAGGCAGTCAACCAGGCGGATGCTCATGCGGGTATCCGGCATTCGAAGGTCGTGGCCATACGGTCAGACGTCGAAGAAGACGGTCTCGCGCTCGCCCTGGAGGCGAAGGTCAAAGAGCCAACGGGCAGAGTCCGCCGCATCCCGCGTCGCCAGCAGCGTCGCGCGACGCCCAGCCGGCACCAGCGCAAGCACGGCATCGTCGGCCAGCCCGGGGTCGCCTGCGAAGTAGACGCGGGTGTGCACCTGGCGCAGGAGCCCGCGGGCGAACAGGCAGATGTTGATGTGCGGCGCCTGCGGATCCGCGTGGCTTCCGCCAGCCCGGCCGGGACGAACGGTGTGGAAGTCGCACTGGCCGTGCTCATTGGTCGCGAGCCTGCCGAAGCCGCGGAAGGCCGCGGGATGTCCCACTGAGGCGGGCGGCGGCGCGGGTGCGCCCTGTGCGTCCACCTGCCAGATCTCGACGAGCGCATCCGGTACGGCGACCCCTTCACCGTCCGTCACCCGGAACGCCAGCGTGATGTGGTCCCCGGGGACGGAGGGATCGGCGACGCATCCGAGGGCCGTGTCGGTCGCGAGGCCGAAGTGGAAGAACGGTCCCACGGTCTCGGAGGCGGTCGCGACAAGGTCCCGTTCGCCGTCGCTCATGTGCGTCCCTCGAACGGCGTCGCGTCGCTGCCGCGCACGACGATGTCGAAGCGGTAGCCGAGCGCCCATTCGGGCGTGGTCAGGGCGAGATCGAAATGCGACACGAGGCGCTGGCGGGCACGCTCGTCACGAATTGCCAGCAGCACCGGGTCGTAGGCAAAGAGGGGATCGTCGGGAAAATACATCTGCGTGACGAGACGCGTGCGGAAGCACCAGCCGAAGATCGAGAAGTGGATGTGCGCCGGACGCCAGGCATTGTCGTGATTGCGCCAGGGATAGGCGCCCGGACGGATCGTGGTGAAGTGATAGCGCCCCTCGGCGTCGGTGAGCGTGCGGCCGGCTCCGCCGAAGTTCGGGTCGAGCGGCGCCGGGTGGTCGTCCTTCGCGTGGCGATACCGTCCGCCCGCATTCGTCTGCCACATTTCGACGAGCGTGTCCCTGAGCGGCCGGCCGTCCTCGTCGAGCACGCGTCCCGCGACGGCAATGCGCTGTCCCTGGGGCTCGTCGGGATACTGACGCGTCAGGTCGTTGTCGGTCTCGGCCATCGGAAACGAGCCGTAGACGGGCATGTCGAGATCCGACAGCGACTCCGGCAGCCGGATCAGCGGCTCCCGGGGCGCACGGTGGATCGTGGATTTGTACGGCGGGTAGAGCAGCGGCGGCTGACTGCCGACCAGTTGTTTGGGATCGTGGCTCATGAGGGTCCGCCTGCCGGGGTCGCCGCGGCGGAGTGGGCGTGCGCAGTGCGCGCGTGGAGATCCCGCAGCGCGTCGATCTCGCGATCCGACGGCTCCGGCGTGGTGTCGATCCGGTCAGCAAAGCGCAGGGGCCAACCGGTCTGGTCGCTCACCTGCGCCCGCGTCACACCGGGATGCAGGGCGACCACCTCGAACTCTTTCGTCTCCGGGTCCGGTCGCATCGCGCAGAGGTCCGTGATGATCAGCACGGGACCTTCCGTCCGCAGACCGAGGGTGCGTCGCTCACGGCCCGTGGGCCCATGCCCGAGCGACGTCACGAAGTCCAGTACGGGCACGAAGGCCCGCCGGTCGTGGCGCATCACCATGAAGATTCGCTGGCAGCCAGTGGCAATCTCCGGTGCCCCACCGCCGCCCGGGAGCCGTACCTTGGGAGTGGCGTAGTCGCCGACGACGGTGCTGTTGATATTGCCGAAGCGGTCCACCTGGGCGCCGCTGAGGAATCCGACGGTGATGCGTCCGCCCTGGAGCCAGTACTGGAACATTTCCGGGACCGGGACGGTCGTCAGCGCCGTTTCACAGAGCTCGCCGTCACCGATCGACAGCGGCAGGACGTGCGGCCGGGTCTCGATGGTGCCGGACTCGTAGACGAGCTTCAGGCGCGGCGCGTGCGTCAGGCGCGCGAGGTTGCAGGCGGCGGACGGCAGTCCGATGCCGACGAAACACACGTCGTCATTGCCCAGGGCCCTGGCGGCCGCGATCGTCATCATTTCCGTGGCGGAGTATGTCATGCCGGTCGGGCCGATCCGTCCCCTTTTGTCCGGTTGCCGTGTCGAATCAACGACTTACGCTAATGATGAGTGTCCCCCTCGAGGGTGGCGGCCCAGGCGAGGAAGCGGGCGCGGTCGCGGGCGATCGCGTCCCATGCGGTGTAGAAGGCGTTGTCGCGCGGGTAGTAGCCGTGAGCATACGACGGCCGCGCGCCTCCGGGGACGACGGCAATGGCCCCGATCGTCCATGCGGGCAGGACGGTCGCATTGGTCCCGGTCGTCCCCAGATCGTCCACGACCTCCTCAACCGTGACGATCGACTGGCGCGCCGCCAGCACGGCTTCCTTCTGCACGCCGACGATTCCGGTGATGACGACATTCCCCTCACGGTCGGCCCGCTGTGCGTGAATCACCGTGACGTCGGGCCTTATGGCCGGCACCGACGCCAGCGGCTCGCCGGTGAATGGACAGGCGATGAACTTGATCCGAGGGTTGACGCGCGGCAGGTCGGACCCGATATACCCCTTGAAGAACGCGCACGGCATGCCGGCCGCCCCGGCCGCGTACGCATGCGCCATGGCCGAGTGGCTGTGCTCCTCGATCTCGATCGGTCGCGGCCAGCCCTGCTCGACCGCATCGCGCAGCCGGTGCAGCGATCCAACGCCCGGGTTGCCGCCCCACGAGAACACCAGCTTCCGTGCCGCGCCGCACCCGATCATCTGGTCGTAGATGAGATCGGGCGTCATCCGGATCAATGTCAGCTCGGTGATGCGCTGGCGGATGATCTCGTGCCCGGCGGCAAACGGGATCAGGTGCGTGAAGCCCTCGAGCGCGATGCTGCTCCCGGGCCGCACGTAGCGTGCGATCGCATCACGAAGCGACAGGAACTCAGCCATCGTTTCCTCGCCGGCACAGGGTCGGTTCACTGCCCACTGTAATCCCCCGCCCTAGTCCAGCGGCAGGCCCACGTAGTTCTCGGCCAGACTGGTCATCGCCGCGGTCGATCCGACGAGATACTCGAGGTCGGCCAGCCTCCGGCGCTCGTCGAACGCCGTCTCACTCTCGTCCCGATGCAGCAGCGTCGTCATCCACCACGAGAAGCGCTGGGCCCGCCAGGTGCGGCGCAGGCCGCGGGCCGAATAGTCGTCCAGCACGCGCGCCGCGGTATCGCCGCGCACGATCGCCTCGAACGCCTGCGAGAGGCGCCAGACGTCCGCGATAGCCAGGTTCAAGCCCTTGGCTCCGGTGGGCGGAACGATGTGCGCCGCATCGCCGGCCAGGCAGAGCCGTCCATAGTGCATGGGCTCGACGACGAAGCTGCGCATGCCGGTGACGGCCTTCTGGAGGATGGGTCCCTCGGCCGGGGCCCACCCGTCCGCCATCGTGAGTCGTGCGCGCAGCTCGTCCCAGATCCGATCGTCGGGCCAGTTGGCCGCCTGCTCGTCGGCGGCGCATTGCAGGTAGAGCCGGGTGACCTGCGGCGAGCGCATGCTGAGCAGCGCAAAGCCCCGCGCGTGGTGGCTGTAGACGAGCTCGTCGGAGGCGGGCGGCGCCGTCGCCAGCACACCAAGCCATGCGAAGGGATAGCGGCGATCGAAGATCTGCAGCGCCCCGGACGGGATCGACGGCCGGCACACGCCGTGGAAGCCGTCGCAGCCGGCGATGAAGTCGCAGCGGATATCGTGGCGCTGACCCTGATGCGCGAAACGGATGCCGGGCGCGTCGGTGTCGGCGGCGCTGACGCGCACGTCGGCCGCCTCGAAGAACAGCGGGCGGCCCGAGGCCGTCCTCGCCGCGATGAGATCCTTGACGACCTCGTTCTGGCCGTAGATGGTGATGCCGCGGCCGCCCGTGAGCCCCGCCATGTCGATGCGGTGGCGGGCGCCGTCAAAGGCGATGAAGATCCCCTCGTGACGCATGCCTTCGCGCAGCAGCCGCTCACCGAGACCCGACGCGCAGAGCAGATCGACCGTCCCCTGCTCGAGCACGCCGGCGCGCACGCGCTCGATCACGTGATCCTTCGTCGCCGTTTCGATCACGACCGAATCGATGCCCGCTCGGTGCAGCAGGTGGCCGAGCATCAGCCCCGAGGCGCCGCCCCCGACGATTCCCACCTGCGTCCGCATGAGTGCCATCGGTCGCGACGTGTGCCTACTGCGGAGGAACGTATGCGAGGTCGCGGCTGGCGCGATCCAGCACGATGAGGGCCCCCGCGGCGGCAGAGGCCGCGTTCTGGACGGCCCCGGAATCGGCCGACGCGCCGGCGTCGAGACGTAGCCGAGCGGCACGTCCGCCGAGCGCGCAGAAGCGCATGAGCAGATCGTGGGGAGTCGCGAGGGACGCCGGAGCCTTGACGGTGCGCAACAACTGCGTGTTCTCGTCGAGCTCACTGGCCAGCGCCTGAAGCTCCCCGGCCGTCAATCCCCCGGCGCTTGCGATCGTGGCGACCGTGGCCCGCGCGCGATGCAGCCGCGTGAGCACGGCCGACACCTGAGCGACGTACCGGTCGGCGTCCCGCGGTCGCGCGGGTTCGGTGGGCCTCGCGCGGGCGGGTCCGGTGGGGCCCGCGGTGGGAGCGGGCGCCTGCCGTCCCTGATCCGCAAGCCCTGGCGTGCCGGCCGCTTCCCCCGGCCGCAC
>JANPJN010000549.1:0-1797 GCA_031425515.1 Acidobacteriota bacterium
TCCGGCGATCGCTACAACGGCATGGTGAGCAGCGGCGACCCGAACTATCCGAGGGGCTTTCGCGAGAGCCAGAACATCGAGCCGGAGCCACGGCTCGGTCTCGCCTGGGACGTGACCGGCGATGCGAAGACGGCGTTGCACTCGAGCGTCGGGCTGTACCACAACCCCCATGTGAACGCGAACGGCCTCGACGCCATGGCGCGTAATCCTCCGGCGCAGAACACGCCGCAGATCATCTACGGGACGATGGACACGCTGCTGTCGGCCGGGGCGCAGGGCGCCTTCGCGAATCGTCCGAGCTCGGTGTTCGGGATCGAGCGCGACGCCAAGACGCCGAAGAGCTACAACTATTCCGCGGGCATCCAGCGGGAGCTCGGGTGGGGCACCGTGATCGACGTGACCTATGCCGGGTTCCAGATGCGCAACGCCGAGATGTCCACCAACATCAACCCCGTGCCGGACGGCGCGCGGTTTCTCGATGTCAATCCGCAGAACATCGATCCCAGGAACGTAACCAGCGCGAAGCCGAGCGAGTTCCTGCGCCCGTACCTGGGCTATCAGGACATCACCATCCGCTCGCATTTCGGCAAGGCGCACTACAACTCGCTGCAGGTGCAGCTCAATCGGCGCTACATCCGCGGTCTGCAGTTCGCGGTGGCGTATACGCTCGCGAAGACCGTCTCGGACGGAACGACCTACCAGCCGTTGAGGCCCGGGAACGCCTGGAACGTCGCGCCTGACGGATCGACGCAGTTCCACAACTTCATCGTCAACTACACCTGGGATGTGCCGAACGGGAGCCGGATGTGGAACAGCCTGATCACGCGGGGTCTGCTCGATGGCTGGCAGGTCTCGGGGGACACGGCGGTCGTGAGCGGTGACTGGGCCGGGGCGAGCACTTCGACCACGGACAACTTCGAGTTCACCGGCGGTGACGGCGGCACGCGGCCACGCCTGATCGGCGACCCCGTGTGCACGAGCAACTGCGATCCGACGCCGGGCACGTCAGGCAGCTACCTGAATGTGGCGGCGTTCGCGAGACTGACCGGCCGGGGCGACATCGGCAACGCCCCGCGGACGTTCTACCGGCTCCCGAAGATCGTGAACTCGAACATCTCCGCCTTCAAGAACTTCACCGTCGGAGGCCGGCGGCTGCAGTTCCGCTGGGAGATGTACAACGTGTTCAACCAGGTGAACTGGTCGGCGATTAATACCAACGCCCAGTTCAACCCCGAAGGGCAGCAGGTCAACGCCAACTTCGGCAAGGCCACCGCCGCCCGTGCCCCGCGCATCATGCAGGGAGCGCTGCGGTTTACGTTCTGAGGCAGCTGACAGCCATCAGCTTCCAGCTGCCAGCTTTGCGGTGGGGCGGGGTCGACCGTTGGTGTAGAAATGCGACGGCCGCGACCTGGCGAAGTCGGAACGCGAAGAGCCGGAAGCCGGAAGCTGGAAGCTGGAAGCTGGAAGCCGGAAGCTAAAAACGATGTCTCGTCTAGCCCTCGCCCTCTTCGTCTGGCTCGCACTGGCGGCGCCTCTGGCGGCGCAGAACCCGCACCTGATCACTTACGTGGGTGAGAGCGGGCCGGGCCGCGGCAAGCACATCGTGTTGCTGGCGGGCGATCACGAGTACCGGTCGGAGGAGGCGTTGCCGGCGCTCGCGCG
Source organism: Acidobacteriota bacterium (assembly GCA_031425515.1). Lineage (GTDB taxonomy): Bacteria > Acidobacteriota > Vicinamibacteria > Vicinamibacterales > 2-12-FULL-66-21 > JALZOC01. The sequence goes on from JANPJN010000549.1 coordinate 1,663, forward strand.
GCTGCTGGCGAAGCACTACGGCTTCAGGTGCAGCGTCTTCATCACGACCGATCCGAAGACGGGTTTCATCGAGCCTGGCAGCTCGACCATCGCGGGGCTGGAAGCCCTGAAGACAGCCGACCTGCTGATCGTCGC
>JANPJN010000550.1:0-2507 GCA_031425515.1 Acidobacteriota bacterium
GATGCCGCGGAGTGGGACCGCCGGTACGAGCGTGTGCGACCCGTGCGGATGGCGGCATCATGACCGTCCCCGTGTCGATCGTGATTCCGACGCGCAACGCCGGCGAACGCCTCGACGCCGTGCTCGATGCCATCGCCGGGCAGCGCGGCGCCGTCCCGTGCCGCATCATCGCAATGGATTCGGGATCGAGCGATGGCACGGTCGAGCGCCTCCGCCGTCGGGGCGCGGAGGTCATACCCGTCGATGCCCGTACGTTCAATCACGGCGAGACGCGCAACCAGGGGCTGTCGCGTGCGGCCGGCGAGCTCGTGGTGCTGCTGGTCCAGGACGCCGTTCCCGCCTCGCGTGACTGGCTCCAGGCGCTCCTCGAGCCGATGCTGAAGGACGAGGAGGTGGCGGGCAGTTTCGCCCGGCAGTTGCCAGCGGCCGGTGCGAGCGGGCTGACGCGGCGTCAGTTGGCGGGCTGGGGCGCGTCACCAGAGGAGCCCCGCGTTTCCGGGCCCTTCACTCCCGAGGCGTTCGCGCGGCTGTCCCCGGCCGAGCGGCATGTCGTCAGCACGTTCGACAACGTCTGTGCGTGCGTCCGGCTGCGCGTGTGGCGCGAACGCCCGTTCCGGCGCACGCCCATCGCCGAGGATCTCGAATGGGGGCGTGACGTGCTGCAGGCGGGGTACAAGCTCGCCTACGCGCCGCGCGCCGCCGTGTGGCACTCGCACGAGCGGCCGGTACTGTACGAGTTGCAGCGCACCTACCTCGTCCACGAGCGGCTGCAGGCACTCTTCGGGTTGTCCACGATTCCCAGTCTCCCGTCGCTCGCACGCGCAGTGGCGGCGACCGTTCCCCTGCACTGCAGGCTGGCCGCCGGCGAGCCTCGCGGGAAAGGACGCGCCCTGTTGCGCGGCGCCGCTCTGGGGGTGGCGTGGCCGCTCGGGCAGTACCTGGGCGCGCGCGCCGCGCGCGATGGCCGCCGCTGGCTCCCCACCGGGCGGATCTGATGCGCGTCCTGCTGATCGTCCACGGCTTTCCGCCCGCCGCCAGCGGCGGCACCGAGGTCTACACGCGCGCGCTCGCCCTCGCGCTCGCTGCGCAGCCCGGCGTGGAGGTTGGCGTGCTTGCGCGCGAGTCGGATCCGGACCGGCCGGAGCTCGCCCTGCGGACCGGTGCGATCGGGGCGGTTCGCCTGTATAGCATCAACAACACGTTCCGGGGCTGCGCCACGTTCGCCGACAGCTTCGAGCATCCGATGCTGCTGACCGGGGCCGCGGGCGTTCTCGATACGTTCCGTCCCGATCTCGTCCACATCCAGCACCTCACCTGTCTGTCCACGGCGCTTCCGCGCGCGATCGCGCGGCGGCAGATTCCCACAGTGCTGACGCTGAACGACTACTGGCTCCTGTGCCACCGAGGCCAGCTTCTCGATCTCGACGGCCGCCGCTGCGACGGCCCGTTCGACGGGGGATGCGCGCGATGCATCCCGGCATCCGCGCTTCCCGGACGCGCCTCCCGTGCCGCCGGACGATTCGCGCGACAGCTGCCGCTACCCGGCGCGGCTGGCGCGGTCGCACTCGCGGCCCGTGCGATTGATCGACTTCGACCGGCCGACACCACGCGCGGCGCCACGCAGGCGCGCCTCGATCACATGCGAGATGCCGTCCGAGACATCGATCAGGTGCTCGCCCCTTCGGGGACGATTGCCGACTGGTTCACGCGCTTCGGCATCCCTCCGGATCGGATGACGCGCTGCGACCAGGGGATCGACCTGGCCGGCTTCGACGGCCTCCACCGATTGCCGTCGGCCGCGCTGCGGATTGGATTTGCCGGAGGCCTCATCCCCTCCAAGGCGCCGCACCTCCTGCTCGACGCGCTCGATCTGCTGCCGCCGGGCTCGGTCACGCTCGACCTGCTCGGATCCGCGGCCGCCTATCACGGCCGGACGGACTACGCCGACGCGCTGGCCCCACGCCTCACGCATCCAGCCATCCGGAAGCTGGGGCCCGTGCCGCACGAACAGATGCCGGCCGCGCTCCACGACGTCGATATCGTCGCGGTGCCGTCGATCTGGATCGAGAACGCGCCGTTCATCATCCGCGAAGCCTTTGCCGCCGGCGCGCCGGTCATCGCTTCGGACCTCGGAGGCATGGCGGAGATGGTCCGCGAGGGTGTGGACGGCCTCCTCTTTCCCGCGGGGGATGCGGTGGCGCTCGCCGCCAGGCTGCGGCGTCTCCTCGAGGAGCCAGCACTCCTGACGCACCTGCGGCGCGGCATCACGCGGCCGATGTCGATCGACGCCGACGCGGCGGAGCTCCTCGCTCTCTACGATCGCCTCATACACCAGAGGCCCCGTGCCAGCCGCCCGTCCACCCCGGCCCGGCCGGCGCCGACACTCGCCGCCGTGGTCCTCAACTATCGGACGCCGGACCAGACCTGGCTCGCCGTCCGCTCGCTCCAGACTTCGTTCACGCCCCCCGACCGCATCATCGTCGTGGACAACGCGTCGAACGACGGGT
>JANPJN010000551.1:0-7948 GCA_031425515.1 Acidobacteriota bacterium
CTCGAACCGCCGGTGGTGCCGGCGCCCGCCTGGGCTGCCTGGTCCGCCCCAATCGATCGCTTCGTGAGCGTGTACCTGCGCGACCGCAAGGTGGCCGAACCCGCCCTCGTGTCCGATGCGGCCTATGCCCGGCGCGTCTATCTCGATGTGTGGGGACTGCTGCCGACGCCCGAACAACTCGACACCTTCGTGTCCGACCCCAGCCCGGGGAAGCGCGCGGCGCTCGTCGCCACGCTGCTCGCCGACACCCGCCGGTACTCGGAGCACTGGATCTCGTTCTGGAACGACCTCCTGCGCAACGAGGACGGCGTCACATACTTCTCCGAGACGGCGGGCCGCAAGCCCATCACCGACTGGCTGCTCTCCGCGCTCGAATCGAACCTGCCGTACGACACGTTTGTCCGCAAGCTGATCAGCCCGACCGCGCCCGGCGATCCCGATGGCTTCCTCGTGGGCGTGAACTGGCGCGGCGAGACGAGCGCCGCGGTCACGCCGTGGATGCAGGCGTCGCAGAACACGTCGCAGGTGTTTCTCGGCATCAATCTCAAATGCAATGCCTGCCACGACAGCTTTGTGAGCCGCTGGAAACTCAAGGACGCCTACTCGCTCGCGGCGTACTTCGCCCCGGAGCCGAAACTGCAGTTGTTCCGGTGCGACGTCGCGCTGTCGCGCTACGCGGAGCCAGCCTTCCTCTACCCGCAGGTGAGCCACACGCCGGCCTCCGGGTCGCTGGCCGATCGCCGGGCCGCCGCGGCGGCGCTCTTTACCGACCGGCGCGTGGGCCGCATGCCCCGCACGCTGGTCAACCGCGTCTGGCATCGCCTCTTCGGCGTCGGCATCGTCTCGAACCCGGACGAGATGGACGGCAAGCCGTGGAGCCCCGCACTGCTCGACTGGGTGGCGAGCGACTTCGTGGAGCACCGCTACGACGTCAAGCATGTGCTGCAGCGCATCCTCACGTCGCGCGCGTATCAGATGGCGGCCGTGTCGCGGAGCGGCGAGCCGGCGGCCCGCGGGTACATCTTCGACGGCCCCGAGGTGCGGCGCCTGACGGCGGAGCAGTTCGGCGACGCCATCGGCAGCCTCACCGGCGAGTGGAACGTCTATCCCGGACGGCCGTCCGCCGCGGCGCCCCCGCCGGCCCAGGCACCGGCTCCCGGATCGCCGCTGCCGTCCATGCCCGCGACGGCGGGCGTCTACGGGCGCGAATGGCGGGTGGCCTCGTCCAATCTCAGTCGCGCGCTCGGCCGGCCGATCCGTGATCAGGTGATCCCCGTGCGGGCGGCGCACGCGTCCACGCTGCAGGCGATGGAGCTCGTGAATGGCGAGATCCTGACGAAGTGGCTCGCCCGCGGCGCGCGGCGGCTGCTCGGCGAGCCGTTGCCGGAGCCGCGCGCGCTGTACAACCGCACCGTCGCCGGACGCGGCGCGAAGCCAGCGCCGTTCGCCGTGGACATCTCGAAGGCGAGCCGGCTGTGGCTGGTCGTGCAGGAGAACGGGTCGAACATGCCGAAGGCGCTCATGCCGGCGTGGGCCCGCGCGGAACTGGTCGGGCCGTCGGGCGTTGTCCCCCTCTCGTCGCTCAAGGCAGTGGACCCGTCCGGGCTTCGCAGCGGCACGGGGCCCATTCGCGTCGACGGCACCGAGGGCGAGGGCGTCCGGGTGATGAATCCATCGGTTCTCGAATACGACATCGCCGGGCGGGGATTCACGACGCTCCGGGGGGTGATCGGGCTCGAGAACCCCGTGGCCGAAATCGGATCCACGCTCGATCCGCAGATCCGCTTCTTCGTCTTTGACGCCGCGCCGAACATGGACCGGCTGATCCCGCCGGGGCCCGATCTCCCGATGCCCGGCCCGCCGGCAGTCGCGAGCGGCGCCGCCGCGATCGATCGCGTCTTCCGCCACGCGCTCGGCCGCCTGCCGTCGCCCGCCGAACGGGCCGCGGCGGAACAGGCGCTGCGCGACCCCGCGCGCGGCGACCGTCCGTCACCCGAGGGCCTGGCGGATCTGCTCTGGGCGATCACCATGAAGCCGGAGTTTCAACTGATCTACTGAGGAGCTGTCAGCTATCAGCTGTCAGCTCGACGTCGAACTGGTGGGAGCTAAACGACGGAGCCCGGAGATGGCAACCGGAAGCTGGTAGCTGGAAAACTGAGAGCTGAAAGCTGAGAAGTCATGACCCGAGAAGAACGATTCATCTACTCCCAGATTTCGCGGCGCGGGTTCATGGGAGCCACGGCCGGCGCCACGCTGGCCGCACTGGCGGGGCGCGAGCCGCATCGCCTGCACGCGCAGCAGGCGCCCGGGGCTCCGCCGTCGGAATCGAAGAAACCGGCCGCGACAGCCGACGCCGTGATCGTCCTCTGGATGGCGGGCGGGATGGCGCACACGGAAACTTTCGATCCAAAGCGCTATACGCCGTTCGCGCCCGGCGTGAAGATCGAAGACATCCTCAGCACCTTCCCGGCGATCGACACGGCCGTGGACCACATCAAGTTCACGAAGGGGCTCGAGCAGATCGGCAGCGTCATGGACCGGGGCACGATCATCCGCACCTTCAACGCCGCCGATCTCGGCTTCATCCTCCACTCGCGCCATCAGTATCACTGGCACACCGGCTACATTCCGCCGCAGCCCATGGCCGTGCCGCACCTGGGCGCCGTGATTTCGAAAACGCTCGGGCCGAAGAATCCCGACATGCCCGCCTTCGTCGCCATCGGCCAGACGGTCGAAGGCGCGGGGGAGATCGGCACGCTCAAGGCGTTTCACACCGGCGGCTTCCTCGGCTCCGAGCACGGCCCGTTCCTGATCGTCGATCCGCAGGACGCCGCCTCCGCGATCCGGCCCCCGAAGGAGCTGGGCGACCGCCGCTTCCGCAGCCGGCGGCAGCTCTTCGAGCAACTGCTCCGGGATGAACCGGTCTACAAGTACGGCGGGGACTTCCAGCGCGAGTCGCTCGTCAAGTCGCTCGATGCGGCCGACCGGCTCCTCAGCTCCCCGTCGGCAAAGGCGTTCGACCTCTCGCTCGAATCGAAGGCCAGCTTCGATGCCTACAACTCGGGGCGATTCGGACAGGGTTGTCTGCTCGCCCGGCGTTTGATTGAAGCCGGCGCGCGCTACGTCGAGGTGACATCCGAGTACATCCCGTTCGTCTACTGGGACAGCCACGAGCACGGCCACTCGCGCGCCGAGGCGATGAAGAAATTGATCGACGCCCCCGTCGCCCAGTTGATTCGCGACCTCGACGAGCGCGGTCTGCTCGACCGCACCCTTGTCGTCCTGGCGAGCGAATTCGGCCGCGATGCGATGACGGAAGGGAAGGTCGGCAAGGAAGTGAAGGACCAGGCGATCAATATTCCCAACGTCCTCACCGATCCGCGCCACTACGGCATGCACCGGCACTTCACCGGCGCCGGCTCGATCCTGATGTTCGGTGGCGGCGTGAAGAAGGGCTTCGTCTATGGCAAGACCGCCGAGGAGCGGCCCTGCACCACGATTGAAAATCCCCTCATCATGCAGGACCTGCACGCGACGATGTACCATGCGCTCGGCATTCCACCCGACACCGCCTACGTCGTCGAGCGCCGGCCCGTGTATGTGACGCACGACGGCAAAGGGGAGCCGGTGAAGGAGTTGTTTGGGTAGCTATCAGCTGACGGCTGACAGCTGAGAGCTGAGAGGACTTCATGAAGATCACCCGTCGTGAGTTCAGTGCCGTCGCGGCCGCGCCGTTCGTGGGGCCGGTCCTGCTCGGGATGCAGGACAAGGCGGGCGCGAAGCGGCCCGTACTCGGCAGCGGCGCGCATACGTATGAAGCCATTCACGACTGGGGGGAGCTCCCGCCGTCGATTCGCTGGGGCAACACGCACGGCGTGGTCGAGGACGCCCAGCAGCAGATGTACGTCCATCACACCGTGCATGCGACGAGCGACAGCGCGGACTCGATGGTGGTCTTCGACAGCAAGGGCAAGTTCATCCGCTCGTGGGGCAAGGAGTTCCGCGGCGTCGCGCACGGGCTGCACATCCGCCGCGAAGGCAACGACGAATTCCTGTATCTGACGCTTACCGCGGCCAATCCGAAGCAGCTCCCCGCGCCGGGCGCGCAGGCGGCCGTGATCAAGGCGACCCCGAAGGGGGAGATCGTCTGGAAGATCGACGGCCCGCCCGATATCGCCGCCTACAAGCCAGGGCCGGACGGCGCGGCGAAACGCTACAACCCCACCAACATCGCGATCGCCCCGAACGGCGACATCTATGTGGGCGACGGCTACGGCTCCTACTACATCAACCAGTACACCCGCCAGGCGGAGTACGTCCGTACGTTCGGCGGCAAGGGAGCCGAGCCCGGGCAACTGGCGGAGCCGCACGGTCTGTGGGTGGACACCCGGGCGAAGGAGCCCGTGCTAGTGGTGGCGGATCGGCGGAACAACCGGCTGCAGCGCTTCACGCTCGACGGCAAGCACATCGACTTCGTGTCCGGATTCCGCCTGCCGTGCCACTTCGACCAGCGCCAGGGCATGGTCGTCGTTCCGGATCTGCACGGCCGCGTCACGCTGATGGACAGTACGGGGGCGATCGTCGCGCATCTGGGCGACTCGAACGCGCCGGTCTGGAACAACCCGCTGCGCGCGCAGCCGCGCGAAAGCTTCGTCCCGGGTCAGTTCATCTGCCCCCACGGCGCCTGCTTCGACCACGAGGGCAATATTTTCGTGGTGGAGTGGGTGGAGGTCGGGCGGGTCACGAAGCTTCGCAAGGTCTAACAGGTTCTAGTGGGTTCTGACGGGTTCCACGGCGTCTGCTGGGGACCGGCGCCTGTCCCGTCGTGTGTTGCCGAAGCACTCGCGCACTAGCCCCCCCGCGCCATCGGTCGCCGGGAGTTGACGCGTGGGCGTCGCTCCCGCGCCCTTCCTGCTCGCGCTCCAGACGCTCCCTCCTCCCAAGTCCCCCATCTTCAATCGCTTGCGCACACGCTTTGGGTTCTGGCCAGGACCGGAGCGGACTTTGCCCTGCCTGCTCGCAGGAAGAACGCCCCGGGCGGCCGCGCCGAATCACGGCGCGACTGGGCCTCGCGACCCTCGCCCGGCCAGCGTCACGCCCAGACCGGGCACAGGATCCGGTCTGGGTCACGACAAGAGAGGAGGAGCGTGCAATGAGTCCACTGGTGCTTGCCGTCCTGCTGCTGCAGCCCGCAGCGCAGAAACCCGCGGTTGCGATACCGCCGGGAGATTCGGCGATGGTCGTGGTCGACGGTGCCGCCCGGCCCGACCTGGTGCCGGAGTGGAGCGTGTGGGGCTATGTCTTCCGGGTGGTATCCGGCGGGCCACGCCAGCTACCGAGCAGCGTCGTGGAGCTGGCGTCCGCGGCCGAACTGGAGTTCGTCCTGCGGGAGGCTGACGCCGTGCGGAAGGCGGATGCGGCCTGCGAGTCTCGCCTGGCGCGCGCGTTCACGAGGCTCGGCCAGGATCCGCCTGCCATGGTTGACGACCGGCTGCACGAGATCAACGTCGGCTGCCGGCGCGACACGCTGCGCGCACGCGACGCGGTCCTCGCCGGGCTCAACCCGGCCGCGGCCTCGGCCCTTCGTGCCTTCGCCGAATCCACGAAGACGGGCACGTCGATCAGTGTTCCACGCAAGAAACTGCCTCGATTTCTCGAACCCGAATAGCCACTCCATCATCTTCGAGAGGTGCGTCATGAAAGGTGTGATCTCCCTCGCGCTCGTCGTGTGCCTGCTCAGTGCCTCCGCTCCCGCGCCCGCGGCCGCGGAGGAGGTGAGCTTCACGTTCCCGAGCTGCGGCCCCGTGCAGAGCCGGAACACGAGCCATCAGTTCGGCCCCTTCAACTTCATCGAGTACATTGTCGAAACCGTCGGCGTCTTCGATATCTGCGGCCGGTGGATGGTCCTCGTGGAGGCCAGCATGCCGGGCATTGCCAATTCGGGATTGAGCTCCGCCGGCTTCATGTATGCGGTGGCGCGCCGGCAGATTCCCGTGCCGGTATACGGCCGCCGGTATCAGACCAACGGGATGCACTATGCCTCCGGGTCCGTTCCGGGCCTCACAAACGGCGGGTGGTACCTGGTGGGCTCGACCGCGAGCACCGCCGTCGCGTATGCACCTCAGGCCTCGAACGATCCCGCCTTCGACTGCTTCAGCAACGACGGCGTCTGGCGTGATACCTGGTGCGACTTCAAGCCCTCGAGCCCGATCATCGTGGACTCGGCGCGCAACGGCTATGCGCTCACCAGCGTGAGCGACGGGGTGCGCTTCGATCTGGACGCCGACGGCATTCTGGAGCTGGTCGCCTGGACGGGCGCGGACGCAGACGACGAGTTCCTGGTGATGGACCGGAACGGGAACGGCACGATAGACGATGGGAGCGAGCTGTTCGGGGATCATACGCCGGCGTACCCGTCAGGGCGCGTGGTCACGACGGCGAACGGGTTCGAGGCGTTGAAGTTCCTGGAGTCCCCCTCCTGGGGCGTCAGCCGCATGGACGGCGCCGTGGGGATCGGCGATGCGGGATTCGCGCGCCTGCAGTTGTGGCGGGATGCCAATCACAACGGCCTGTCGGAGCCCGACGAGCTGCGAAGCGCCGCGGACGCCGGAGTGCGAGGCATCTCCACGGACTACAAGGAGAAGAAGCGCCGCGATCAGCACGGCAACGAGTTCCGCCAGCGCGGCACTATTCTGTGGGCCGACGGCCGCGACTTCGTCTACGACATCTGGCTGCAGTCGAGGGATTGACCATCGCGGACAAGGGCCCCGCGCCCGCGGCGGGGCCCTTGTCGCGCCACGCAATCGGCCGCCCGGTGTTCGGACGGCGCGCTCAGGCAGAGGGCAGCGTGCGCTCGTGAGCGTAGACGTGGCGAAGGTTGGCGGGGGTCACGAGATGATGCCGCGTGAAGACGGCGGGAGGCACTGGCTTGTGCTGCAGGATGTCGAGCGCCAGAGCAATGATCCTGGGGCCGTACTCCTCGGGGAAGTATGCGACGGAGCCAATCAGCCGGGTGCCCGGGCGCCGCATCTCTTCACGGGCTTCCTCTGACGCGTTCTGACTGACGGCCACGCACTCATCGCCGCGCCCGGCTTCGTCGAAGGCGCGCAAGGCGCCGATGGCGCTGGGATCGTTCACGGCACCGATGAGCGTCCGGCGTGGGGCGCCACCTGCCTGCATGATGTGCCGGCGCACGGCCGTCAGGCTGGCGTGAAACTGGCCGTGCCCTTCGATGTGGACCACATGGGGGGCGGCGGCGGAGGGCAGCACCTCGAGAATGCCGTCCAGGGTGCCCGTCAGGCGCGACTGGGGCAGCGCTCCGGCGGCCCAGAGATCGAGCAGCAGGACGTCATCGACGCGTCCACCCCATTGCTTCTTTGCCCACGCGCCGAGATACCGTCCGGCAATCTGGCCGGCGCGATAGCTGTCGGCGCCAAAGTAGGTGGCGCCCGGGTGCGGGATCTCGACGGCAATCATCGGAATGCCGGCGGCATGGTATTTCGACGCGATGGCCGGCGCGATCTCGGCGAACGTCTGGAACTCGATCACGAGGTCCACTTTCTCGCGCACGAAGTAGTCGGCGTTCCTCAACGCCACGGCGCGGCTGTAGCGGTTATTGACCACGAGCATGTCGATGCGGGCGGCCTCACTCGCATGCTGGAGGCTCTCGGTGAGCGTGCGTGAGAAGGCGAACTCGGAGCTCTGTGCGCCGAACCCGACCTTGTAGCGTCGCTCGCCGGGTACCCGCGTCAGCCTGTAGCCGGATCGGCCCGGATGCTCGACGAGCCCTTTTGCGCAGAGCGTCTCGAGCACGCGAAACGCGGTGGGGGTGGGGAGGCCCGCACGCGCGGAGATGTCGGAGAGCTTCATCACGTGGCCCTCGCGCAGGAGGGTGAGGATGTCGCAGGCGCGCGCGACGACCTGCACCAGCGGGCGATGAACACGCGAA
>JANPJN010000552.1:0-4743 GCA_031425515.1 Acidobacteriota bacterium
GAGGCGAAGTCGGTGAACATGCCGGCCGACAACATCAAGCGCGCGATCCAGCGCGGCACGGGCGAGCTCCCGGGCGTGTCGTACGAAGAGATCACGTACGAAGGCTACGGCCCCGGCGGGGCCGCGGTGATCGTCGAGACGCTCACCGACAACAAGAACCGCACGGTCGGCGAGATCCGGCACACGCTCGGCAAGTTCGGCGGCAACCTCGCGGCCGAGAACAGCGTGGCCTGGATGTTCGACAAGAAGGGCTACATCGTCGTCGACAAGGCCAAGGCGAGCGAGGATACGCTGATGGCGGCCGCCATCGATGCCGGCGCCGACGATATGCGGGACGACGGGGAAGCGTGGGAAGTCGTGTCGGCCCCGGATGCCTTCCAGAAGGTGCTCGAGGCCGTGAAGGCGCTCGGTATCGAGCCGGACGCGGCCGAGATCGCGTTCCTGCCGCAGAACTACGTGAAGCTCGAGGGCAAGCCGGCGCAGCAGATGATCCGGCTGATGGAAGCGCTCGAGGAAAACGAAGACAGCAAGAAGGTCTGGTCCAACGCCGACATCGAAGAGAAGGAGATCGAGGCGTCGTTGGCGTGAAGATTTTCGGGATCGATCCCGGCTCCGAGCGTACGGGCTACGGCTGCATCGAACAGGCAGGCGGCCGGAGCCATCTCGTGATCTACGGTTCGTTGTCGGCTCCCGCCCGTTCGACCTTTCCGGAAAAGTTGAAGCACGTCCACGCCGGTCTCGCCACGCTGCTCGCGCGGCACCGGCCGGACTGCGTCGCGGTCGAAGATATTTTCTACGCCCGCAACGTGCGCAGCGCGCTCAAGCTCGGGCATGCCCGCGGCGTGGCGTTGCTTGCGGCGGCCGAGGCGGGGCTGCCGGTAATTGAGTACGCTCCGGCCCAGATCAAGCTCGCCGTCGTCGGCTTCGGCCGCGCGGAGAAGCATCAGGTGGGAGAAATGATCAGGCTGCTCCTGGGACTTCCCGAAGTGCCCGCGCCGCACGATGCGGCGGACGCCCTGGCGGTGGCCGTGTGTCACCTGCACAGCGCGACCGGCCTGATTGCCGAACGCGCCGCCGAGGTCCGCCCTTCCACACCGCTGCGATCGTGGCGTGACTACCGCCCATGACACGTGATCGCGACGTGTGGGGCCTGCGGACGTGATTGCCTATCTCAAGGGAACGCTGCTCGAGAAGAGCCCCAGCCGCCTGATCGTGAACGTGACCGGTGTGGGGTACGACGTGCAGGTGCCGCTGTCCACCTTCTACACGCTCGGCGAGACGGGGTCGGAGATCGCGCTCCGCGTGCACACCCATGTTCGCGAGGAGGTCATCGCCCTCTACGGGTTCGCGACGCCGCTCGAGCAGCAGCTGTTCGAAAAGCTGATCGGGATCAGCGGCATCGGACCGAAGCTGGCGCTGGCGGTGCTGTCGGGGATCGAGCCCGTGGACCTGATCCGGGCCATTCGCCTGCAGGATGTCGCCAGGCTCACGGCGATTCCGGGCGTCGGGAAGAAGACGGCGGAGCGGATTGGCCTCGAGCTCAAGGATCGGCTGCCTGCTGCGCCCGCGGGCAGCGAGGCCGCGGCGGCGCCCGCGGCGGCCGAGGATCAGTTCCGCGACGACCTGCTCTCGGCCCTGCTCAATCTCGGCTACCAGCGCGTGCCGGCCGAGAAGGCCATCGACAAGGCCGTCACGCCCGGGGCAGGATTCGAGCAGGCGCTGCGTGATGTCCTGCGCGCGCTGATGGGGAATCGATGAGCGACGACTCGACGCCGGACGATCGCCTCGTGACCGCCGTGCGCGTGGACGAGGACGCGCAGTACGAGGCGGGCCTCCGTCCGCGCACCCTGGACGAGTACATCGGCCAGGAGCGGGTCCGCGAGAATCTGCACGTCTCCATCACCGCGGCGCGGCAGCGCGGCGACGCGCTCGACCACGTCCTCCTCTACGGACCTCCCGGCCTCGGCAAGACCACCCTGGCATGCGTCATTGCCAACGAGCTCGGCGTGGCGATCCGGCCGACCGCGGGACCGGTCATCGAGAAGGCCGGCGATCTGGCGGCGATGCTCACGACGCTGCAGGAGCGGGAGGTGATCTTCATCGACGAGGTGCACCGGATGGCCCCGGCGATCGAAGAGATCCTCTACCCGGCGATGGAGGACTACGAGCTCGATATCATGATCGGTCAGGGGCCCAGCGCCCGCTCGGTGAAAGTGCCGCTCAAGCGGTTCACGCTCATCGGTGCGACGACGCGCACGGGGCTGCTGACCTCGCCGCTGCGCGCACGCTTCGGCATCGTCCATCGACTCGACTTCTACGGCGAGGACGACATCCGCGAGATCGTCCAGCGATCGGCACGGATCATCGGTGTGCCGCTCGATCACGACGCGTCAATTGAAATCGCGAAGCGATCCCGCGGAACACCCCGAGTGGCCAACCGGCTGTTGCGCCGTGTGCGGGACTACGCCCAGGTGCGTGCGAGCGGGCACATCACTCTCGACGTCGCGCATCGCGCGCTGCGGCTGCTGGAAGTGGACGAGCACGGCTTCGACGAGATCGACCGGCGCCTCCTGCGGACGATCATCGAGAAGTTCAACGGCGGGCCCGTTGGGGTGGCGAGCCTGGCGGCGGCGATGAGCGAAGAGCGCGATGCCATCGAGGACATCTACGAGCCGTTTCTGATTCAGATCGGCTTTCTCGACCGCACGCCGCGCGGCCGTGTCGCGACCCCGCGCGCCTATGAGTATTTCGGCCTGACGGCCCCAGGAAAGGATCGGTTGTGGTGAGCACTCCGGGAGTGATGGCGTCGAGACCTCTGGGCACGCTGCGCCGCGTGAAGATTGCCGGCCTGTCCACGTTCGTGCCGCCTCGCGTGCTGACGAACGACGACCTCGAGAAGCTGGTCGAAACGAGCAACGAATGGATCCTCCAGCGCACCGGCATCAAGGAGCGGCACATCGTCGATCCGGGTGTGGCGACGTCGGATCTCGCGAAGGAGGCGGCCCTGGGCGCCATGCGCCAGGCGGGCATCACCCCCGACCAGGTCGGCTTCATCGTGGTGGGGACGACGACGCCCGATACGATCTTCCCGAGCACCGCGTGCATGCTGCAGCACAAGATCGGTGCACGGCATGCGTGGGGCTTCGACCTGGGCGCCGCGTGCTCGGGATTCACGTATGCGGTGACGACCGGCGCGCAGATGGTGGCTACCGGCGCGCACGATTACGTGCTGTGCGTCGGCGCCGACGTGATGTCGAGCATCATCGATTACACCGATCGGACGACGTGCGTGCTGTTCGGGGATGGGGCTGGAGCGGTCGTGCTGTCGGCGGCGCGGGAGGATGAGCCGCACATCATCGACTTCGCGCACGAGATCGACGGCAGCGGCGGGCCGGCGCTGTGCATGCCCGCGGGCGGGAGCCGGCGGCCCGCGTCGCACGAGACCGTCGATCAGCGACTGCACTTCGTGAAGCAGGACGGCCAGGCGGTGTTCAAGTTCGCCGTGCGGAAGTCCGAGGAGATCTGCCGCCGCGTGCTCGAGCGGAACAATGTGGACCCGTCGAGTCTCGACCTGTTCGTCTCGCATCAGGCGAACCGGCGGATCATCAACGCGGTGTCGGAGCGCCTCGGGCTGCCGGCCGAGAAGGTGATCATCAATCTCGACATGTACGGCAATACCACCGCGGCCACGATCCCCCTGGCCCTGGCGGACGCCGTGCGGCAGGAGCGGCTGAAGGAAGGGGACCTCGTGCTGCTCGCGTCGGTTGGCGCCGGATTCACCGTCGGGGCCGTCCTCCTGCGCTGGTCGATCTGATGCGGCGCCCCCGGGTGTTCCTGCTGTCGCCGGCCAACTGCGGCGGCGCGCGCGCCCGGATGGTGATGTCGGAGCGTGCGACATTCGGACTGGCCAGGCGGCTCAGGTCGGACGCCGGCGCCCCGATGGGGGAGGTCTTCAGCTTCCTGAGCGGCCTCTATTTCCGCGGCAAGATCTCGTATGCCCGCGCCTTTGCCGCGCCCCCCGATCCCGAGTCGCCGGTGTCGGGGGCCGGCGCGTTCGTGATCACCCCGACGGCAGGCCTCCGTGCGGCCGACACGCCGGTGACGATCGACGCCCTGCGGGCATTCGCGGCCGTGGACATCGATGCCGCCAACCCGCTCTACCGCCGCCCGCTCGAGCGCAGCGCAACGGCGCTGGCGAAAGACATCGGAGACTGCGACGTCGTGCTTCTGGGCAGCATCGCGTCGGCCAAGTATGTCGATGTGCTGAGCGGGATCTTCGGCGAGCGCCTGCTGTTCCCCTCTGATTTCGTGGGCCGCGGCGACATGAGCCGTGGCGGTCTTCTGTTGAGGGCTGTGGCGGCGGGTGAAGAGCTGGCCTATATCCCCGTTCTCGGAGCCATGCGCCACGGGCAGCGACCTCCGAAGCTCGACCCGAAGACGCGGCCGATATAGGACAGCTATCAGCTGTCAGCTTCCAGCCCGCTGACTTCCTGATCACGCTGACGCTGCCTCCGGAGTTCGGCGCTCTTCGGCGTTAGACTAGGCCCATGCTCAAGCATCTGATTGCGGCGGCGACCCTTGCCGCGGGGGTTCCGTCCGCGGCGATGGCGGCCGAGCGCGTGACGACGGGGGCCGGTGTCGTCGAGGGGACGGCCGAGAGCGGAGGCGTGCGGGCGTTCCGCGGGATTCCGTTCGCCGCGCCGCCGACCGGAGGGCTGCGGTGGAAGCCCCCACAGCCGGTGA